>JAYVLC010000162.1:0-3952 GCA_043759675.1 Sphingosinicellaceae bacterium | reverse complement strand
GCGAATTGACCTGCGGGGAGTTTCCGATGCGTGCGCTGTTGATCGCTGCCAGCCTGATTGTCCTGACGGCAGCAAAGCCGGTTCCACCCGTGGCTCCGCCCAGCCCGCCAGCGCCCGGCGCGGGGGCCCGCAGCTATTCGCCCGCTGCGCTGTTGTTTGCCGGGTTTGACACCAACGCCGATGCCCGGCTTGACCGGGCCGAGCTGACCGCAGGAACGTTGCGGATGTGGGCGGCGGCAGACCCGCAGCACGACGGCTCAATCGGGCTGATCGCGCTGGGCGAGTGGGCGCAGGTCTGGCTCGGCGACCAGAGCGCGCCGCCGGGGCGGTTCGACTTCGACCGTGACGGCGATGACCGGATTAGCGGCGCGGAATTCAAGGCCGAGTTCGACCGGCAGTTTGCGAAATTCGATGTCGACAAAAGCGGCACGGTGACCCGGGCCGAGATGCTGCAAGCCGCACCGGTTCCGAATATCCGGCTGGATGGCCGGCAGGGCGAGCAACGCAACGGGCCGGGGCGGTAGCACACGGCGATACCGCGAATCGGCCCGGGAAACCGAGTCGTTTGGCGACGACCGTTGCTCGCGCGCCCGGCTGCATTGCGGCACAACTGTTGCGCTGAAGCCACGCTCCCGCTGGATTCAAATCCACCGCCAAGCGGGCGATGCTGCACCGCACTCCAGTCGTCGCCGGCCTGTCACAATTCCGCTTCACAAGCCGCCCCAAGTCGCCCAGACGCCAACGCAGGGCATTCGTTCAGCATATTTTCTGCACAAGGGGATTTTACATGCGCGCACTTCGTATTGGCACCGCGACAGTGGCGCTTGCAGCTGGTCTCATATCGTCGACGGGTGCACTGGCGCAGTCGACGGGTTCGCAGTCGATTGAGGAGATCGTCGTGACTGGCACCCGTGCCAAGTCGCAGGGCCTGATCGTTGCCGAGCAGGCACCGAAGGCGCGGACCACGATCGACCAAGAATATATTAGTGCGAAGGGCTCCGGCCAGTCGATCCTCGAGACGCTGAACCTGACGCCGGGCTATAATTTCGTCAACAATGACCCTTATGGCAATTCGGGCGGCAATCTGCGGCTGCGGGGTTTTGATGGAAACCGCATCGCGCTGCTCCAGGATGGTATCCCGCTGAATGATTCGGGCAATTACGCCATCTTTTCCAACCAGCAGCTGGACCCGGAGCTGATCGAACGCGCGGTGGTCAACATCGGGACGACTGATGTGGATAGCCCGACGGCTTCGGCCACCGGTGGCACGATCAACTATATCACGCGCAAGCCAACCGAGGACATGAGCCTGCTGGCTCAGGTGTCGGTCGGTGAGGACCGGTACAAGCGCGGGATTGCTGTTCTCAATACGGGTGCGTTTGGCCCATGGGATACCAAGGCCTGGTTCGCTGCATCCTATACCAAATATGACAAGTTCAAGGGGCCAGGCACGCTGCAAAAGACCCAGTTGAATGGTCGGATTTATCAGACGCTCGGATCGAATGGCGACTTCATCTCGATCCTTGGACACTACAACCGCAACCGGAACAATTTTTACCGCAACCTGCGGCTGAGCGAGTTCCTGCTTTCACCGGATGTTGAACGCGCCAGTGCATGCACGCGACCAGCACCTGGGGCGGGCACCGTGCAGGACGAGCGCACCAATGCGGCCTTGATTCCGGGAATGGTGAATGGGTTTACAAATGTCGAACTCAACCAACTTTGCCAAGGCACGACGACTTTCCTTGGTGCTGCATCACTTCCGACTAACCCGCTTGGTGCCGTTCCGGTCAGCGGCTATTTCAATCTGTTCATCAATCCATCGAACACCGGCAACATCCGCGGCCAGAGCAAGTTCACGCTGACGGAAGGGGTGACGCTGACGGTCGATCCGTCCTTCCAATATGTTCTTGCCAACGGCGGCGGCAATGAAGTCGTGTCGGAGAAGGATCAGCGTCTGCAAGGCTCGCGCTTCAATCCGGCAACGGCGGCCGCTTTGCAGCCAGGTGTCGATCTCAACGGCGACGGCGATATGCTTGACAGCGTCCGTTTGTATCGGCCGAACAACACCAACACGCGTCGCTACGGGCTGAACGCTTCGCTGATCTGGAATATCAACGCGGACAATCTATTCCGGGTCGCCTATACTTATGACCGTGCGCGCCACCGTCAGACTGGCGAGTTCACCTTCCTGGATAGCCGTGGCAACACCAACAATGTGTTCGGCGGGCGGAACGGCGTCGCGATCAAGACGCTTGATGGCGACGTGTTCCAAACCCGTGACCGGTTGTCGATCGCGCTGCTCAATCAGTTCTCCGGCGAGTATCGCGGCGAATTTTTCGACAATTTCCTGACGGTCAGCCTTGGGTTGCGCGCCCCCTATTTCAAGCGCGAGCTGAACCAGTTCTGCAACACGACGACAGCGGGCTTTGCCTATTGCTCCAAGCAGATCGTCAGTTCGATTTCGGCCGCAAACAACGCACGGGCACCGTTCACCGGAACCGTGAAGTACAACAAGCTGCTGCCAAATGTCGGGATCAGCATTCAACCCGGCGAAGGCCATATGCTGTTCGGCGGTTTCTCCAAGAACCTGTCGTCACCGCGCACCGATGATCTGTACGATGTGCAGATTGTCAACGCGCGCCCGGAGACGACCGAGCTGTTTGAAGTCGGGTATCGCTACCAGCACGGGCGGGTGCTTGCATCGATCGGCGGCTATACGTCGACGTTCAAGGACCGCCTGGTCCGGGCGTTTGATCAGGACCTTGGGATCAACATCACCCGCAATGTGGGCACCGTGAAGTCTAAGGGCATTGACGGCGCGCTTGGCTTCCGGGTCATCCCGTCGGTGACTCTGTACGGTACCTATTCGTTCAACGACACCGAATTGCAGGATAACATTGTGCTGGGCCGCAACGCGGCTCTGGTCCCGACCCTCCTGCCGACGCAAGGCAAGGAACTGGTCGAAACCCCCAAGCATCAATGGGGCCTTCGTGCCGATTACAGCGGTGACGCATTCTCGGCAGGCATGGAGATCAAGCATGTCGGTAACCGCTTCTCGACCGATGTGAATGATCAGATCGCCCCGAAATATGAGGTTGTGAACCTTAACGCGCGCTACAAACTCGATGATTGGGGGTTCAAGGGGGCCTATTTCCAGGTGAACGCCACCAACCTGTTCGGTGAGAAGTATCTTGGTAATATCAGCAGCCAGACCAATGCGTTGGCAATTACTGCGACGAACGGGACAGTGATCGCGGCGGGTTTCCCGACATATTCCGTCGGTGCCCCGCAGACCTTCCAGGGCACGTTCCGGTTCGTTTTCTGAGCCTGACGTTGAACCCATTCTGAAAAGGGCGGTCCGCAAAACGGGCCGCCCTTTCTCATTGTCGCTCACTCGCCTATTGAAGTCTGGCCCGGTCCGACCGACATGGGCGCACTGCACATATTTTTCCGGAGCGCACCGCATCATGATCGACACCGCCATGGGCCTCGTCCCGATCGTCATCGAGCAATCGAACCGCGGTGAGCGTTCGTTCGACATTTATTCAAGGCTGCTGCGTGAGCGCATCATCTTTGTGACCGGCCAGGTTGAGGATCATATGGCGTCGCTGATCGTCGCGCAGCTGTTGTTCCTCGAGGCGGAGAATCCCAAGAAGGATGTGTTCCTGTATATCAACTCGCCCGGCGGCGTGGTGACGGCAGGCATGGCGATCTATGACACGATGCAATATATCCGCCCGCGCGTCGGGACGCTGTGCGTTGGCCAGGCCTGTTCGATGGGCAGCTTCCTGCTGGCAGCCGGTGAGCCGGGGATGCGCGTGGCGCTGACCAATGCGCGGATCATGGTCCATCAGCCATCGGGCGGCGCGCAGGGGCAGGCCACCGATATCGAGATTCAGGCCCGGGAGATTTTGCGGACCCGCTCGACGATGAATGACCTCTATGCCAA
>JAYVLC010000161.1:0-4380 GCA_043759675.1 Sphingosinicellaceae bacterium | reverse complement strand
CCGCGCTACCCAGGTTGCAGATTATGCCGGCTACTCGAATATCGGGCTTTATCTCCCCTATTATGAGTGTGATCGCGGCGTCTATTACACGGCGGCCTACAACGGTAACATCGGCAACACCTGCTATGCACCGAACAAGAGCTATCAGGTCCGCAACCGCACCAAGCGCTTCACCCAAGAATTCCGGGTGACGACACCTGTGGAAAATCGTCTGCGTGGTACCGTCGGGTTGTTCTATGACAACAACAAATTGTTCGACAACACCGACTGGTCCTACCTTCAGGAGGCTGCGGGCTTCATCTACCGCCGCGCTCCAAATCCGTCCGTGAATGCGAATGATACCAGCATCCGCCCGGTGAATGTCGGCTTTTTCAACGACATTCAGCGCAAGGACAAACAGTTCGCAGCCTATGGCGAGGCCTCGTTCGACATCATACCGGACAAGCTGACGCTGACCGGCGGCCTGCGTTATTACAATGAAAAGGCAGCCATCAACGGCTCATCCTCCACCAGCTTCGGGACCGGCGGCCGGGGTGTCTATAATCCCCTGACCGGCACCTATTCTGCCGCGGCGACACCGCCGACTCTCTATGGTGTGAGCGCCAATCTCAACCAGTTGTACGCCGGGATTTCGCCGGCAAAATACACCGGCGTCCTCTACAAGGGCAATTTGACGTACAAGTTTGGTGAAGGTTCGCTGGCCTATGCCACCTTCTCGGATGGTTTCCGTCCGGGCGGGTTCAACCGTCGCCCGTGCCGCATCGGCTCTGCGACCTGTCCGACGGCGGCCGACTTTGCCAGACTGGGCGCCTACGTCCCCGACAAGGTTCAGAATTATGAAGTCGGCGGAAAATTCTCGCTGCTTGATCGCACGTTGCAGATCAACCTCGCAGCCTACATGATCGACTGGAAGAATATCCAGATCACGGTGTTCGACCAGAATATCTCCAACCAGACCTTCACGACCAATCTGCTTGATGCCCGGATCAAGGGGCTGGAGGGCGACGTCACCTGGCGCGCTACGCCGGAGTTCACCATCAACAGCGCCTTCTCGTTCAACGATTCCGAATTGACCAAGTATCGCAAGAACACCAGGGTCTTGCGCCCGCTCGGTGGCCCGTTGGCACTCAGCCCGAAGTTTCAGTTCAATGCCCGCCTGCACTGGGAGAAGGAACTGGCCTCGGGCCTGACTCCGTTTGCCATGGTTGCCTTTCACCATGTCGGAAAGAGTATTTCGGACGTGATCGACAATGTGGACATCCGCTATCAGGCGTCCAACCCGACGCTGGGTTATGCGGCGTCAATTCCGGTCAGGTACAATGGCGTGCTCGTGTCGCCGGGTGATGTGGTGGTACCAATCCCCGCAGCGCAGCAGCTCGACTCCTATAATACGGTCAGTGCGTCATTCGGCGTGTCGAGGGATGCGTGGCGCGTCGAGGTGTTTGGCGACAATCTGACGGATGAGCGTCCTGAGTTGTACATGAGCGGGAACGATGGTGAGAATCGCACGACCACTTCGCGTCCGCGTACACTTGGCTTGCGCTTCTCGTACAAAATCTGACGTCCGACCTGATACGAGGGTCAGCGGGTGCTCCGGCCATGCCGGGGTGCCCGCCACACCCGAATTGCGTTGCTGACCGCGCCTGTTCTCGACCAAGATCGTCGGCGAGTCTGGTGATCCTGCGGAGTGAAGATGGCAATGCAGATGACAGCTGAGGTCGAAGACCCCGAAGAAGGGCTGCGTCGGGCCCGTCACCTGTTGCAAAATGGCCGCTTTGGCGATGCGGCCACCGCCTGTCACGATATCCTGAACCACGACGCGGACCACCGCGATGCGCTGTACACGCTGGCCGTCGCCCAGCGGTTCGCCAAGGACTTACTGGCATCGCTTTCAACATTGGCCCAGTTGATCGGGTTGCACCCCAGCTATGGCCGAGCGTGGCAGGAACGCGGCCATTGCCTGCGCGAGCTGGGTCGCAGCGAAGAGGCGTTTGCGGCTTATCAGGCTGCCATCACTCACAATGGCGCGCTGGCAGCAAGTTGGCGCCGGCTGGCAGACTTGCACAGCGCTGCCGGGCGGGATGCGCAGGCGGATTTTGCCAGTTCGCAATTCGAATATCTGTCTGCGCTGCCAGCAGAGCTTCAGAGCGTCGCCAGCTTCATCCAGGAAGGGCGGCTGGCGAAGGCCGAAACCATGTGCCGGGCTTTCCTGCAGCGCGAGGGGCATCATGTCGAGGCGATGCGGCTGCTGGCCGAAATCGGCCTCCGCTTCAATGCCTATGACGATGCCGAATTCCTGCTGGAATCGGCAAAGGCGCTGGAGCCTGACAATGTAAATGCCCACTATGATTACGCCAAGCTGTTGAGAAAAAGGCAAAAGTTCGAACAGGCGTTGGCAGAAGCCGTGGAACTGCGCGCCAAGGAACCGGGCAATCCGGAATTTGAAATGCTGTATGCCAATGAAAATCTGGCGGTCGGCAATTTCGATGAAGCCATGGACACCTATCAGGCGTTGCTGGCAGCGATGCCGAACAATCCGGGGATCAACCTGACTTATGGCCATGCGCTGAAGACTGTCGGGCGGCAGGAGGAGGCGGTGTCCGCCTATCGTCAGGCATACAAGGTCAGGAAGGATTGCGGGGATGCGTTCTGGAGCCTTGCTAACCTAAAGACCTACCGCTTCGAGGATGCCGAGCTCTCCCAGATGCGGGAGCAGGAGGCATCCCTCACGATCGCTCTCGCTGACCGTTACCATCTGTGCTTTGCGCTTGGGAAGGCGCTGGAGGATCGCGGGGAGTTTTCGACGTCCTTTGCATATTATGAACTCGGCAACCGGCTGAAGCGTGAGGAGTTGAAATATGAACCGCGGCGGCTGACGGACGAAATGCAGCGCCAGCGCGCGCATGTGACAGCCGATTTGCTGCATCGGTTTGAAGGGGCCGGCTGTCCGGGCGCGGACCCGATTTTCATCGTCGGGCTGCCGCGCGCGGGCTCGACTCTCCTTGAGCAGATTCTGGCTTCACACAGTCAAGTGGAAGGCACGATGGAACTGCCCAACATTCTTGCGCTGGCCCACCGGCTGGACCATCGCCGGATGCGGAGTGAAGAGCCGGAATATCCCGCCAATCTGGAGAATTGTCCGCCGAGGAACTGACTAGCTTCGGCGAGGACTTCATTCGTGACACGCGCATTTACCGCAAACAGGGCCTGCCCCATTTCATCGACAAGATGCCCAATAATTTCCGGCATATCGGCCTCATTCATCTGATCCTGCCCAACGCGAAGATCATCGATGCACGCCGGAGTGCGATGGGATGCTGCTTCTCCGGGTTCAAGCAGCTGTTTGCCGAAGGTCAGGAGTTTACCTACGGGCTTGAGGAAGTCGGTCATTACTACCGCGACTATGTTGCGCTGATGGACCATTGGGATGCCGTCCTGCCGGGCAAAATCCTCCGGGTTCGCTATGAAGAGGTCGTTGATGACCTCGAAACCCAGGTCCGCCGCCTGCTCGAGTTTTGCGGGCTGCCGTTTGAGGAGGCCTGCCTCACCTTCCACGAGACCGAACGGGCGGTCCGCACGGCCAGCTCGGAGCAGGTGAGACAGCCGATTTTCAGGACTGGTGTGGATCAGTGGGAGAATTTTTCTACCTATCTCGGCCCATTGCGCGACATTCTGGGCCCGGCACTGATCCAGATCTGAGGGAGATGACGATGGCGACTGCTGCAGCGGTGAATGCGGACGAGGTCTCGACCCTGGGACAGCGTTGGTATGTCCTGGTCATGATGATGCTGGTGTATACCATCAGCATTGCTGACCGTTATGTGCTGTCGACCGTTCTTGCACCAATCAGCCGTGAGCTGAAACTGAGCGACACCGGTGCAGCGTCACTCGGTATTCCGCTGGCGCTGTTTTACGTGACGATGGGCATTCCGCTCTCATGGCTCACAGATCGCACCAATCGCAAGAATCTGCTGGCGGCGTCTGTTGCTGTGTGGTCGGTTATGACCACGCTGTGCGGTTTCACCCGTGGTTATTTTGATCTGCTGCTTGCCCGGATTGGGGTGGGCGTTGGCGAGGCCGGCGGAACGCCCGCCTGCAATTCGATCGTCGCCGACTATTTTCCCATTGATCGCCGGTCGATGGCCATGACGATCTTTGCGCTGGGTGCGCCGATTGGCGCTTGGCTCGGATCGGACATTGCTGGCGCGATTTCTGCCGAGCGTGGGTGGCGCGCGGCCTTTCTGGTACTCGGAGCGCCTGGGGTAGTATTGGCGTTGATCATCTTCCTGACCGTCAAGGAGCCCAAGCGCGGACGGCTCGATGTCGTCGCAAATGATGACGTTCCGACGTTTGCCGAAACGATGCGGTTTCTTTGGTCCC
>JAYVLC010000160.1:0-7029 GCA_043759675.1 Sphingosinicellaceae bacterium | reverse complement strand
GTGCTGACCGGCGCGACCTTTGATACCAAGACGTTCAGCCGGACGACCTATCGTGCAGGGGCCGACTATCAGGTGAGCGACGACAGCTTGCTCTACGCGTCGGTCTCAACCGGGTTCCGCTCGGGCGGATTCAACTCCGGCCAGAACACTGCGGCGCTTCAGCCGACGTTCGATCCGGAAAAGGTGCTGGCGTTCGAAGTCGGTTCCAAGAATCGCTTTGCCGCCAACACGGTCCAGATCAACGTCGCTGCCTTCTACAACAAATATACCAACCTGCAGGAACAGCGTCAGGTCCCTGTCGGGACGACGACGCTGTCGATCATCGAGAATAGCGGGAAGGCCCGGGCATATGGTGCCGAGCTGGAGGCCATCTGGAAGCCGGTCGCCGCTCTGACGCTCGGCACCAGTCTGTCCTACCTTAACGCCGAATACACCAAATATGACCAGGTGCCGCTTGGCTTTGGGACATCGATCCTCGTTGCCGATCCGACCGTGACGGCACCGACCCTCGTCAATGGTGTTCAAATTGCTGCGGCAGGACAGCGCCGGGTATTTGCACCTGGCTATAATTGCAACCTCATTGCCGGCACCGGCGGTGCGGGGCAGCCCGCTGCGGCCTTTGGCTGCAACCTTGCTGGCAATCATATCCCGCATTCGCCCGAATATGCGGGTTCGGTCTATGCATCGTACGACGTTGACCTGGGCAGCGCGGGCACGTTGACGCCCTATGCCATCGCGACTTTCTCCGGCGCGTTCTTCGGGCAGCCGTTCAACTCGATCCTTGAGCGGCAAGGCGCGTTTGCCAAGATCGACCTGCGTCTCACTTGGGCGCTCAATGACAAAGTCGAAATACAGGGCTTTGTCAACAATGTAACCAATAAGGTAACCGCGACCCGGTTCGTTTTTGGTGGCGGCGGTACGGTGCAAGCGAGCTTTGCGCCGCCGCGTCTGTGGGGAGCACGGGCAAGCTTCAAATTCTGAGCCGACAACAATTCGTCAGGCGCACCAGGTCACTTGATGCGCGGGTGGAACTGATAGGTGCCAATCCCGCTGAACGGCGGGACGCAGCTGTGGTGTGGATTTCGGGTGACTTCGTGCTCAATCCGTTGACGGCTCCGCTATGGTCGCGCTCCGGATAGACAGGGTTTCGATCTGCGAGCCCGCCCCGAAGCCCATGAGCGGGATATCGGCGGGCAAGGTTGTCGGTGCGATCTCGGCTTGCGTCTGGCGCGATAGCCAGCGAACAAGCCTTGATGTCACCACTTCCGCCTTCGGTCCGTTTCGTTCTGTTCACCATCGTCATCGACGCGATCGGGTTTGGGATCATCATGCCGGTGATGCCCAGCTTGCTGATGGACGTCGGCGGGCTGGATGTCGGGGCGGCGGCGCGTTTTGGCGGGCTGCTGTCGCTGGTTTATGCTGGATTTCAGTTCCTGCTCGGCCCAACGCTCGGCAATCTGGGCGACCGGTTTGGGCGCCGGCCGGTGCTGCTTGGGTCACTTGCCGGATTTTCGGTCAACTTCGCGTTGATGGCAGCAGCGCCAAACCTCGGCTGGCTGTTGGCGGGGCAAGCGCTGGCCGGAATTTTTGGCGGCACCTACGGTCCGGCCCAGGCAGCGCTGGCCGACATCACGTCGCCGCAGGATCGGGCCAGGGTATTTGGGTTTGTCGGGGCCGCGTTCGGGGTCGGATTTACGCTCGGGCCCATGATCGGCGGACTCCTTGGGGAGTTTGGCCCAAGAATGCCATTTTATGCGGCCGCTGCCCTGGCGGCGCTCAATTTTCTCTATGGCATGACGATTTTCCCTGAGACGCTTTTGCCAGAGAACCGTCGCGCGTTTGACTGGCGCCGGGCCAACCCGCTCGGGGCATTCAAGGCGATTGGGCATCTGCCGGGGATTGGGCCGCTCGCGGTGGTGCTATTGCTGTGGCAGATCGCCAGCCTGATCTACCCGCTGACCTGGGGCTATTATCTGATCGCGGGCTTTGATGCGTCGCCGCGGGTCATCGGGCTATCGCTGACCGTTGTCGGCGTGACCATGGCCGCTGTCCAGATGTTGTTCACCGGTCGAATCGTGGCGCGGTTTGGCGAGCGGCGTACGGCGATAATCGGCCTTGGCGCAGCGTCGACAGCGTTTCTGGGGTTCGCGGTCGCGCCGCATTTTCTGCCCGCGCTCCTGGTCATGCTGGTCATGCCATTTGGGTCGCTGGTGCAGCCCGCCTTGTCAGCGATGGTGTCGCACCGGGGTCAAGCCGACAACCAGGGCGAAATCCAGGGTGTGACGGCTTCGATCATGTCGCTTGGCGCGTTGATCGCCCCGGTGACTCTCAATCCGGTGCTCGCCTATTTTGCCGGTGCCGGTGCGCCGGTGCGGGTGCCTGGCGCTGCCTTTGTCGTTTCAGCCGCCATCGCACTGACCGCTCTGGCGGTTGTCATGCGGATGCGTGGCCGATGAACCGGCTGCAATCGCTTCAATCAGCGATCGCGGTTGCTGCGGCGACGTCGGCATCCGGGCGAGCGGCTTCGGCGGTCATCACACCTGCCGGCCGTTCGATGCGGGATGCGAGTTGGGCGGTCGCATCGGGATAGACGAACCCGAACACGGCATGCGCCGAGGTGCCAACGGCCTTGATTGGCGCGTACCAAACCTTGACCGAAGTCCAATCATTGTTGGGCGAGACATCGACGATCTGCACATCGGTTTCAACCTTGCCGCGGCGCCCGTTGATCGGCGACCAATTGGCGTGCGTCACGTTGACGATCCGGTCGCTGATGATGCCGGTTACTGTCGCAACATGGCCAACCCGCATCGAGCGCCCCGCCTTGAACACCATGGCAGCACCGATGGCTGGTGCGTTGCCGCGCGCATAGCGCCCGAGCGCTTGACCCCACCAACCGGCGGCGTCACCGAACAGCTGGATTCCCGAAATCGCCCGCGCAAAGGGCGCGCACTGCCAGCTTTTGGATCCGAACTCCTGCGCAGTGGCTGGCAGTGCTGTGGCAATTGCCAGCAGCATCACCGCAGCCAGTTTGGCAGTCCGTCCGATCATGTGCTGCTGTCCCCGCGGTTGCGCCCCTGCAACCCTACTGCCGGTGAACATCCTGGTGCGGAACCCCTTGTGCGGCCAAGCGACGCGGCGTTGCGTTGGGCTGTGCATCCATTGTTTGGTGGTCAGCGTAGGGCCGATGCGGACGACCCCGGCCAGAGCAAGTCCTGCACCTCGGCGACGTGACTTTGGACCGCATTGGCGATGCTGTATGTCTCGGCGATGGCGCGTAACTGCGTCGGGCGCGGGCGGTCGAGCCTTGCATCAATCAGGCGGGCAAGTTGGCCGGCATCGGTCGATCCAAGGACGGCACAGCCCTCTGCGCGACCAACAAGCTGTTGCGCCGCAGGGAAACAGTCGGTGGAAATCACCGGGCAATTGGCGGCCATCGCCTCCAGCACGACGGCTGGCAGTCCCTCGTAGACCGAGGACAGGACAAACAGGCTGGCGCGGGCGAACCACGGTGCCACATCGGCCACGAACCCCGGCATCTCCAATCGGTCGGCAATACCCAGTTGGTTGGCGAGCGCCTGCAGCGCCTCGCGGTCGGCACCGTCGCCGAGCAACACCAGCCGACTCTGCTGATCGGACGATTGGGCAAAGGCGCGCACCAGCAGGTCAAATCGCTTCTGTGGTTCGAAACGGCCAACCCCAAGAATGATCCGGGGCGACTCGGGAGCGTCGTGCGGCACTAACATCTGCGGCGTGACATAGGGGTTGATAACGGTCCGGAACCGCGCAGCGACAGCTGGAAAGGCTGCACAAAGCTGCGCTGTTTCGGCATCGCTAAGTGTCAGGACGCGGTCCGCAGCGGCGAACGCGCGCGCATAGCCTGCGGCGCGGATCGTCGCGGCCGGCCAGCGGTCGTGCGCGCGGATGATGGGATTGGTGGTTTTCAGGACGAGGCGGCAGGCGCGGTTGGCTGACTGGCGATGGCCAAGTGCGGTGATCCAGTTCATGGCGTTGCCCGTCGACATGACGCAATCCGGGCGGGCGACATTCAGCCGCCTGATCAAGGCGGGGAACTGGCGGATCAGGTCGCTGGTTCGTGACGTTCCGCGTCCATCGAGGAAGGTCAGCCGGACCCGGTCGCCGAACAGGGGCGCCAAGGCCGAGCTGCCGTCGCCGCCGTCGGAAAACGCCACGACTTCGGTCTCGAACCCGGCGTCGGCGAACCCGCGCGCAACATGGGCACAGACCCGGTCAGCGCCACCGAGCCCGAACTTGTGGACCGTCAGCATGACCTTTGGCACCCGCAACATTTGCACCTATCGCGGACTGGATGGGGCAGCGCGACCCGAGCGCGCCAACAGCGCAATCAATTCGGACTTCCAGAATTTCGCCCAGCTATGGGTACCATGGCCTTTGCCGTCGATCGTCGCCGGGACCAGCACGAAACGCCCCAGGGGCAGCCGGGCGGCGGCGGGCTCCGCGATCCCTAGGACCGGCGGGTTGATAAAGTCATCCGCACTGTTGATCCAGGTGACCGGGACGGTGATCGTCCCGAGAGTTTGTGACGGGTCATAGGTTCGCGACGCCTCCAACTGGTACAACAGGTCATTGGCATCGCGCGTGATGATGTCGCGACTGACGCGCTCCGGAATTGCAGCGTCGATGGACTCCCGGGTCGGGAACTGTGCCTGCCAGGCGAGCGGGGCGGTCCCGGCAATCGCCAGCAAACTGGTCGCGCCGCGCAGGCCGACGACTGGCTGCGCCAGATAGTTGCCGCCCTGCCACGCCGGATCGGAGCGGATCGAATCAATCGCCAGCTTTCGCCACGCACGGTTCACGCCGGCGATTTGGACGGGCAGGCAGGCCAGCGGCATCAAGGCCTCGGCAAAGCCTGGGTGCGCCTCCCCCCAGATGAAGGCATGCATGCACCCCATCGACGTTCCGATCAGCAAACGAAGATGGGTGACGCCAAGCGTGTCCACCAGCAATCGCCGCTGCGCTTCGACCATGTCCGCATAGTCATAGGCCGGAAATGCCATCCGCAAGCCATCGCTCGGTTTGGACGATTTTCCGTGCCCGATCCCATCGGGCAGGATGAGATAATAGCGCGCAAGATCGAGGGGCTGGCCGGGACCATAGAGCTCGCCGGCAAACTGGGGGCTTAGAAATTGGCGTCCGGAACCGCCTGTCCCGTGCAGCACCAAAACGGCGTTGGCAATCTGTCCGGCGGCGTCCCGGATCGGCGTTCCCAGCGTGAGATAGTGGATGCGAAGCACCGGGAGCTTCTCGCCCGATGTGAATTTGAAGTCCTTCAGATCAACATCGCCCTCGACCGCCCCGGGGAACGGCAACGACTGGGCCTGCACCAGCGGAGCTGCGAGCAGACTGAGTGCGATTGCGGCGACAAGTCGGAGATGTTTGATCATCGGCTCAGGCTAGCGACGTCACGGCGCCGGAACAACCATATCCAGAGCTTGGGCGATCCTGACCATGACGTCATGGCCCCCAATCTGTGATGGTCACGAGCACGTCATGACGGTCATGGCTGGTGCGGCGTTGTGCCTTAGTCGGTCAGCGACTAAGGACCGGTCGGTCCGGGCTGGGAGACATTAGAATGCGTAGCGTGTTGGTCGCGACTCTGTTGGTGTCCGGGGCAGCCGGTGCAACGCCTGCCGAATTTGATGCCGCGCGACTGTCGGAACATGTCAGGATTTTGAGCTCTGATGCGTTTGAGGGGCGGGGCCCCGCAACGACGGGCGAGGACAAGACAGTCGCCTATATCACGGCCCAGATGCAGGCTGTCGGGCTTGAGCCTGGCGGCGACCTGAAGGCTGGCAAGCGCAGCTGGACCCAGGCGGTGCCGTTGCTGCGGGCGGAAATCGACGGCGCACCAAAGCTGACGGTGACGCAAGGCGGAACAGCTTTGGCATTGACCCAAGGCAGCGAGATATCGGTTCGAGCGGCATTGAACGGGGCGAAATCAGTCAACGTCAAAGACGCGCCACTGATTTTCGTCGGCTACGGCATCAGCGCGCCTGAGCGGAACTGGGACGACTTCAAGGGTGTCGATCTGACCGGCAAGGTTGCCGTTGTGTTGATCAATGACGCTGATTTCGAGACCGGCGCAGGCGATTTCGGCGGCAAGGCGATGACCTATTATGGGCGCTGGACCTACAAATATGAGGAGGCGGCGCGGCGCGGGGCCGCCGCCGTCATGATCGTCCACGAGACAGCGCCTGCGGCGTACGGCTGGGCAACTGTCAAGAACTCCAACACCAATGTGATGTTCGATATCGTTCGGAAAGACGCCGCAAGCGTCCATGTTCCGGTGGAATCCTGGATCCAGCGCGATTTTGCAGCAGCGTTGTTCAAGGCTGGCGGCCTCGATTTTGAAGCCCAGAAAAGGCTGGCGCAAACGCGTGCATTCAAGCCGGTGGCGCTTGGCGCGACCTTTGCTGCCACCTATGCGGTGAAATCCGATGTCATCACCTCGCGCAATGTTGTCGGCAAGCTGGGTGGCAAGCGGCATCCGGGCGAATATGTCATCCATTCGGCCCATTGGGATCATCTGGGTGTCGGGCAGCCCGATGCGACGGGCGACCGAATCTACAATGGTGCGGTCGACAATGCGACCGGGGTGGCCGCGCTGATCGAATTGGCACGGGCCTATGCGGAGGGGCCGGGAACCGACCGGACGGTGGTGTTTCTGGCGGTCACCGCTGAGGAGAAGGGGCTGCTCGGTTCGGAATATTATGCCGCGAACCCGCTTTATCCGGTCGCGACGACGGCTGGCGTGATTAACACCGATTCGCTGGGCGTCGACGGCCAGGCGCGGAACTACTCGATCTCGGGGAGCGCAAAGCTCGGGCTGCTCGATGATCTGATTGCCATCGGAACGACGCGCGGCCGGGCCTATTCGCCTGATCCGCGGCCTGAGGCCGGTGGCTTTTTCCGCTCCGACCACTTCCCGTTTGCCAAGCGCGGCGTGCCAGCGATTTCGTTCGGATCGGGCGACGATCTGATCGACGG
>JAYVLC010000159.1:0-4270 GCA_043759675.1 Sphingosinicellaceae bacterium | reverse complement strand
TGGACCAAGGTGCCAAGGTTGAGCATCACGGCGAGTTTCCCGGCATCGAACGGCGCGATCAGCGGCGCAAGTTCGGGGGCCAGCGCATATTGGCGGCCTGCCGCAGGAGCGGCCACCGGATTGAGCACCGTGGAATCGAGTTGTGCGCGCTGATAGGCAATGTTCGACCGGAGATTCTGGTACAATGCAAAATTCGCTGCATCATACGGCACGACCGTATTGGCATAGTCATTGCCGCCGAACAGGAAAATACAAACCAGCGCCTTGTAGTCGGTCGCCGTGGCTGCGGCGGCCTCGCCAATCGCCCCCATGCTGAGCGCGAACGGGGCCGCAGCGCCCGCCATCGACAGGACCGATGCCCGATTGAGGAAGGCGCGGCGCGAAAGATCGTCGGTCATCGTCCGTCCTCCTATTTGAGCGCGATATATTCGGGTGAGGCAAGTACCAGCAGGATCGCTGTGTAAATGCGGTTCAGGATGCCCGCAGGGGTGGTGCTGGCGATGCTGTCGACCGCTGTCCGAATGGACGTGAGTGTCGCAGCACTGATTTGCCCCGCTGCAATCACCAGATTGACCTCCGCCAGCAGGGCGGCGCTGTCCGTGGCGATGGCCTGCAAAGCCGTATAGTCAGCCCTCGCATCGCCTGCGCCACTGACGATCAATGTCTGCATGTAATTGATATAGGCGACCACTGAGGGTTCGTTGGTGATCTGGAATTCGGGGCCAACCAGACCGGCGGTCGAAAGCGCGCTGCCCGGCGGCGTGTAGCCGGGGCGAAAGAAGTTGAACACGCTCGGCGCGCGCCCTGGGCTTTGGCCAAGCCGGGTCGCGTTGCTGCTGGTATCGCCAAAGGCCCAGGCGTTGGTGGCGGATGTGACCCCAAAAGCGCGCGCCCAGCCGGTCAACCGCATAATCGGTTCGCGGAGCTTGCCGACACTGTTGCCGGTCGCCACCGCATCGGAACGGGCCTCGGTATCGAGCAGGATGGCCCTGATCACTGCGCGAAGGTCACCACGAACACCGGCACCATTGTTGTTGAATGCCGCTGCAACCCGGCCGACGTAGGCAGGCGAGGGGTTGGACGTTACCAGGCGCTGAATCAGCTGCTTGCCGAAGAATGGCCCGACGTTCGCATGCGCAAAGATCGTGTTCAGCGCGATTTGAAGGCTGGCAGGCCCATCGGTGTTCGCCGGGATGGTCGTCCCGAGGAAGGTCTTGGTACCCAGCTCATGGTTCGCTGCCGTATTGATAAGCGGGCGCCGATATCGGTCGGGCGTCGTGCTGTCCGCTGAATCAAGATTGAAGCCGGTGAATACCCGGGCGAGTCCGGTTACATCGGCCGGCGTATAGGTCTCGATGGGGAGGCCGCCGCTCATCCGCAGACTGCCGTCGAGGTTCAGTTCCTGGAGCCCGATGGTGAACAATTGCATCAATTCACGGGCATAATTTTCGTCAGGGACCGACGTGCCGTTGGACTTCCGGTTACCCAAAAATGTCAGGTAGGATGACATCGCGGCGTTCATCGAAATCTTGTCGAGCAGGGTCCGGAAGTTACCAAACGCCCCGTCCCACAGGATGTCGACATAGGCGGCCATCGCGAACGCCTTCCAGTTCAGATTGACCCCGGCAATCGCGACGACAAGAATATCAAGGAGTGCCATACCAACCCGCTGGCGCAACTGATCCTGCCCGGAAATCAGCTGCCGCCACATCGTCGGGTTGAAGCCATTTTCGGTATTGATGTTGGCAGCGGCGTTGAACCCCTGCGCCACCAGCCAGTCATAATGGGCGATCTCGCGCGGCGTGTTGAATTGCTCGGTGATCCACGCATCATAGCCGACCGATCGAACGCGCTGAATATCAGCCGTCGTTGACCCCATCGCCGCCTGCGCGAGCATTCGTGAGGACTGGACATCGGTCGGGCCGACAGCGACTGGCGGCGGGACGACGACCGTGCCGCCGCCGCTGGTTGATGTTGTGCCACCTGCGCCACCACACGCGGCGAGGATTGCCGAGGCAGCGGTGACAAATCCGATTGGTGCCGCCCGCGGTTCGGTGGATGCCGTTGCAACGGGTTCAAGAGGTTCGCCAGCCATTGATCGCTCCCCCATGGGACTCGTCGCATAACACAGCTACGCGCAGGATCGCAGAAGGTTTCAGGGTAAACGCGGCGTTAGGCACGAATCCCTTGCGCCGCGCTTGCAATTCAGCGGACTAGCCGCCATAGAGCGCGCCGGTTCGGGTGTTTGCTTGGGCCGGAAGATAGCCGGAGGGGCGACGGAATGGCCGTCGTCAGCGATCGGCCAAGAGGAGAGTATACATGCCGTTATACGAGCATGTCTTCCTGGCACGCCAGGATCTGGCCCAGGGCCAGGTGGACACATTGTCCGAAGCCGTCACGAAAATCGTCGAAGATGGCAACGGCAAGGTCACCAAGACCGAATATTGGGGTCTTCGCAACATCGCCTACCGCATTCGCAAGAATCGCAAGGCGCATTACGTCCTGATGAACATCGATGCACCGACGGCTGTCGTTGCAGAAATTGAGCGTCAGGCCGGTCTCAGCGAAGATGTCCTGCGCTATCAAACCGTGCGCGTTGACGCACTCGAGTCCGAGCCATCGGCCGTCTTGCGCAAATCCGACCGCGACGAGCGCGGCGGACGCGGCGGCGACCGGGGCGGGCGTGGCGGCGGATTCCGCAGCGAACGTGGTCCACGCGAAGACCGGGGTCCCCGCGAAGACCGTGGCCCCCGCGAAGGTGGCTTTGGCGATCGTGCACCCCGCAATGAGGAGGTGGCATAATGGGCCGTCCGTTTTTCCGTCGGCGCAAGAGCTGCCCGTTCTCCGGGCCGACTTCGCCAAAAATCGACTATAAGGACGTCCGGCTGCTGCAGGGCTTTGTCTCCGAGCGTGGCAAGATCGTCCCGTCCCGCATCACTGCGGTGTCGACCAAAAAGCAGCGTGAGCTGAGCCAGGCGATCAAGCGCGCCCGGCACATCGGCCTGCTGCCGTTCCTCGTGAAGTAGGAAGGACGCACCATGGATCTCATCCTGCTCGAACGCGTCGAAAAGCTCGGCAATATCGGTGACGTCGTCTCCGTAAAGCCAGGCTATGCGCGCAATTTCCTGCTCCCCCGCCAAAAGGCGCTCCGGGCCAACGCCGCCAACCGCAAGCGGTTTGACGCCAGCCGGGCCCAGATCGAGGCGGACAATGCCAAGCGTCGCGAGGCGGCTGTCGTTGATTCGAAGGACGTCGAAGGCAAGTCGGTCACGCTGATCCGTCAGGCCTCGAACGTCGGCGCGCTGTACGGCTCGGTCACCAGCCGCGATATCGCCGATGCGCTTGTCGCCGACGGTGCCAAGGTCTCGAAGGGCCAGATCATCCTCGACAAGCCGATCAAGACGCTCGGCATCTACGATGTGCGCGTTGCCCTTCACGCCGAGGTCAGCGTCAGCGTCAAGGTCAATGTCGCACGTAGCCCTGAGGAGGCCGAACTTCAGGCCAAGGGCGTCGACGTGACGGCCGAGATGTTCGAACGCGACGAAGCCGGGTTCACCGAAGCCTATGACCCGAACGCCGAACCCGGCGCGACGGCGGACATGGGCAGCGACACCGGCAACGACGTGGGCAATGTTGAGGCGGACGACGACGCGGCGTAAGCTCGCGCCAACGTCAGGCAAACGAAAGGCCGCGTACCGAAAGGTGCGCGGCCTTTTGGTTGCCTCGCCAGCCTGCGATAGTTGATCCGCTGCACGGCTCGCAACCACGCCGGGTTCCTCCTACAGTAGGGGATGGCCGACCTGTTTCCCCAGCCGACGCGTCCCGATGCGCCGCCGCCTGCTGCGCCGCTTGCCGAGCGGCTGCGGCCAGGATCGCTTGGCGACGTCGTCGGACAGGACCATCTGACCGGCGCGACCGGTGCCATCGGGCGGATGGTTGCGGCGGGAAAGCTTGCCAGTCTGGTGCTGTGGGGGCCGCCGGGCACCGGCAAGACCACGATTGCCCGGTTGCTGGCCGATGCAGTCGGACTTCGGTTCGTCGGGGTGTCAGCGGTGTTCACCGGGGTTGCCGACCTGAAGAAAGTGTTCGCCGAAGCGCGGGAGGCCGCGCGCTGCGGGCAACGCACCTTGCTGTTCGTTGACGAAATCCACCGGTTCAACCGCAGCCAGCAGGACGGGTTCCTGCCTTATGTGGAGGACGGCACCATCACGCTGGTTGGCGCGACGACCGAGAATCCGTCGTTCGAGTTGAACGCCGCCTTGCTCAGCCG
>JAYVLC010000158.1:0-2788 GCA_043759675.1 Sphingosinicellaceae bacterium | reverse complement strand
CCAGCGCCCGGCGGACATCGGGTTGCGCGAGGAAATAGCCAAGGCTTTCGGCCAGTGCCGCGTGAACCAGGCGTCGAACGCCCGCCGGAGTCTTCGTCGGCAACGCGCCCTGCCCGCCTGTGACCGCACTGAGGACGATTGACCGGGACTGGATGGCATAGACCTGCCATTCGACCTGCAGGATCAGGCGACCCTTTGCACCCGATTCAGCCGTCACGCGGCTCCCGAACAGGATCGGCGCACCGCGCGACGGGATACAGATATCGCCCTCGGCCGCCGTCACCCGACCACCGATCAGATAATCAGCAGGCCCAACCACGCCGGCGAACAGCCCGGTCGCATCGCCGGTGGTCCGGAGCCCCGCTGCCCCGATCGCCTGCAAGATAATCGCTGGTGCACTGGTAAAATCCGCCTCCGTCAGGTCGCGTCGCCAGTGAATGTCACCATTGGGGGCACATAGCAGGCCCGCCGAGCGCGGCCCGAGCCGGGCTTTCGGATCAAGCGCCACGTCGATCCGCCAGACCCCGACAGTCGGGGTTGCAGCGATAGCCAATCCAAGCATCAACCCCAACATGCGACCGAACCTGCCCGATGGAAGCAATCCCGGCAACCCGGCCGATCAGCCGGTCAGCGCGGCCTTCAATAGTTCGTTGATCACCGCCGGATTGGCCTTGCCGCCGGTTACTTTCATCGTCTGACCAACGAAGAATCCGAACAATTTGTCTTTGCCTGACCGGTATTCAGCCACCTTGTCCGGATTGGCAGCCATCACTTCGGCGATTGCGGCGTCGAGCGCGCCGGTGTCACTGACCTGTTTCAGGCCGAGCGTATCCACGGCAGACGCGGGCGCTTCACCGGTATCGAGCACATGGTCGAACACCTGCTTGGCAGCGGTGTTTGAAATCGTGCCGTCGGCAATCATCGCGAGGATCGCAGCACTGGCCTCGGGCGCGTTGGCAGGTGCGTCCATATCGAGGCCGCGTGCCTTCAGCGCCCCGAATACCGTGCTCGTTGCCCAATTCGATGCAGCCCGCGCCTCGGCACCACCTTCGAGCAGCCGGTCGAACCAATGCGCATACTCGACCTCGGCTGTCAGCACCGCGGCATTATAGGGCGTAACCCCGGCCGCCACATAGCGCGCGCGCTTGGCGTCCGGCAATTCGGGCAGGCTCGCGGCACACTCGGCCATGAACGCGTCGTCGAGCACCAGCGGCAACAAGTCCGGGTCGGGGAAATAGCGATAGTCATGCGCTTCTTCCTTCGACCGCATTGACCGTGTCACGCCCTTGTCCGGATCGAACAGCCGGGTCTCCTGCTTGATCGTGCCGCCTGCCTCAATCACCTCGACCTGCCGCTTGGCTTCAAACTCGATGGCCTGCATGACAAAGCGCACTGAATTGACGTTCTTGATCTCGCAGCGGGTGCCCAGCTCCGCACCCGGCTTGCGCACCGAGACATTGACATCGGCGCGCATCGACCCCTCGTCCATATTGCCGTCGCATGACCCGACATAGCGCAGGATCGCCCGCAGCTTCCGGACATAGGCCCCGGCTTCCTCGGGCGAGCGCATATCGGGCTTCGAGACAATCTCCATCAGTGCGACGCCCGACCGGTTCAGATCAACATAGCTGCGCGTCGGATGCTGATCGTGGATCGACTTGCCCGCATCCTGCTCAAGATGGATGCGCTCGATACCAACCGTCCGCGTCGATCCATCCTCCAGATCGACAAAAACTTCGCCTTCGCCGACGACCGGGTAGAGAAACTGGCTGATCTGATACCCTTGCGGCAGGTCGGCATAGAAATAATTCTTGCGGTCAAAGCGCGACCAGGGATTGATTTTGGCACCGAGCGCCATGCCCGTCCGCACCGCCTGCCGGACGCACGCCCCGTTGATCACCGGCAACATCCCCGGCATCGCGGCATCGACCAGACTGACCTGCGAATTGGGTTCCGCGCCAAAGGTTGTCGAGGCGCCCGAGAACAATTTGGAGTGAGACGTCACCTGCGCATGGACCTCAAGGCCGAGCACAACCTCCCAGTCGCCGGTTGCGCCGGGGATGCGGTAAGTGGAGACTGCGTCAGGCATGGAGAGTCCTCGGGTCGATCAGTTCAACAGATGGGAAATAAGAGGCGAAGCGCCGCTTGTCGCGTGTCATGATCGGGACACCCAGCACCTCCGCATGCGCCCCGATCAGGAAGTCCGGCAGGATCGACGTCCGTTCACCACCGTTTCGACGATAGGCGGCCAACGCGTGACCTGCGCGATAGGCGACAGCCTGATCGAGGTCTAACATGACAAGTCCGATGCGGCGCAAATCGCTATCGGCACGCTGCGCCGATGCAAATCGGGACGAAACTTCGGCAAAAACGATCAAATTGACATGGGCCGTGCCACGCGCGACCTGCACCGACACGGCGCTGAATGAACTATCCGTGTACTGGCCGTCGATCTCAAAAATATCGATCAGGACGTTGCTATCGATGATCATACTTCTGCGGCAGGGCCTCTGACCGCGAGATACCATTCGTCAACATCGATTCCCGGCCACTGGTCCTGTTCGCGAAACTCACGCTGAACGTCGCGCATCCGCACCCGAATTTCCGCCAGACGGGTCTCGAAATCGGCGTCGGGACCAGGCTTCACCACTGCCTCGCCGCGGTCGTTCATCTCGACCAATACCGGCTTGCCGGGGACGAGGCCAACGGCACGACGAACGTCGCGCGGGATGGTTACCTGCCCCTTGCTGGTCATGTTGGTGAGCATTGGCTCGACTCCGTATTACCT
>JAYVLC010000157.1:0-6802 GCA_043759675.1 Sphingosinicellaceae bacterium | reverse complement strand
ACCGGCGACACCCGCTGCACCGTCGCCTGCGGCGACCCCAGCCGCTCCTGATGCGGGATCGAGGCGGCGAGGCGCAGGATTGCGGTGTTATAGAGGGGAGTGGTCATGGAAGATTGCTACCATCGAAAGGCCAGTGGCTCATTGTTACCGTGCCGTCTGCGGCGACCTCGACGAGTTGATTGACAGTATCAAATTTAGCGGCCTCGATTGCATCCAAAGCAATGCCGACGAGCCGACGCTGTTCCTCGAAGCGGGAACTGGGAACAACGATGAGAAGTCCCGCGTGCAAATCGAGGTGACGGTACAGGCGGAGGAAGTCGCGTCGATTGTTGGTGACAAATGTGTAGTCGCCACCGGCGATCACCGGCATCAGGTGCCGGTCGGGCGTGGACGCGAGGTCCAGATAATTGACATGTGTCGCATCGAACCCGCGCCGATGTGCGAACCCCACGAGGCGCGGGCTCATGCATTCGTCGAACAGCAGGCGGATCACAGTCGACCTTCGGCGCGCGCCCACCTCATCACCGCATCAACCGCGCCGAACGGCAGATAGGGGTAGTCGCCAACAATCTCCTCAACGCCGGAGCCGTGGCGAATATAATCAAGAATCGTTTCGGCTGGAACGCGGGTGCCGCCAACGCACGGCATGCCCCCCATGATCTCTGGATCGGAGGTTACCTCAACGGGTTTCGGCACCCAAGGCTTTATCGCGCGCGTGGCCATGGAATGCATATAGCGAACAATCAGGCGTATCGCCAACCAGTAGTGCCGTCGGCGCGGTCTTCGAGGGTCACGCCTGATTGTTCCAATTCCTTCCGGATGCGATCACCTTCATGGAAATTACGGTTGGCGCGGGCCAGAGCGCGAGCGGCAATTCGTTCGTTGATTTGTTTGCCATCAAACACTTGGATCAGCGTAACCGGAAAAGGCTGTGCCGTTTTGCCGACGAAAGCCGCATTGATGACGTGGGTGAACCAGTCCTCGGGATCCTGTTGGAGCAAGCCCAGCAGGGAGCCGGACGCTTTGAGAACATCGACATTCTTGGCAGTAAAACAGGCCGACAATGCTGCTATGGCGGCAGGCGTCGCCAGATCATTGGCAAGCGCCTCTGTGACATCTTTGTGCGGCGCGGCAACAGCTGCTGGTGAAGACCGTAGCAGCCCATACCACCGATCCAATGTTGCCTTTGCCTGCGCAATCAGCCCGTCTGTCCAGTCCAGCGGCTGCCGGTAGTGGCCCATCAGCAGCGCCAGCCGCAGCACCTCGCCCCGGTGTCCCGCCGCCAGCAAATCCTCAATCAGCG
Source organism: Sphingosinicellaceae bacterium (assembly GCA_043759675.1). Taxonomy (GTDB): domain Bacteria; phylum Pseudomonadota; class Alphaproteobacteria; order Sphingomonadales; family Sphingomonadaceae; genus JADCGM01. The sequence continues at coordinate 5,499 of JAYVLC010000157.1, read as the reverse complement.
TCACATTGCCGAGCGACTTCGACATTTTCTCGCCGCTCATGTCGAGGAAGCCGTTGTGCATCCAGATGCGGGCCAGCGGTGCGCCGCCGTGCGCGCACACGCTTTGGGCGATTTCATTCTCGTGGTGCGGGAATTGCAGATCAATGCCGCCGCCGTGGATATCGATAGTGTCGCCGAAATGCTCTTCGATCATCGCCGAGCATTCGATGTGCCAGCCGGGGCGGCCCCGGCCCCAGGGTGACTCCCAGCCGGGTTGGTCGGCGGAACTGGGTTTCCACAACACGAAATCCAAATCGGCGCGTTTGTAGGGAGCAACCTCAACGCGCGCACCAGACCGCATTTGGTCGAGCGGCATACGCGACAGTTTCCCGTAGTCGGGCCAGCTCGGCACATCGAACAGCACATGGCCGTCCGCTGCATAGGCATGGCCACCTTCGATCAGCTTTGCGATCATCGCCACCATCTGGGGGACATGCTGCGTCGCCAGCGGCTCGATGTCCGGGTCGAGGACCCCGAGCGCCCGCATGTCGGCGCGGTAGTGGTCGGCAAAGCGATTGGTGATGACGTTAATCGGCACCCCTTCCGCCGCTGCCGAGGCGATGATCTTGTCTTCGATATCGGTGATGTTGCGGGCATAAGTTACATGCTCCGCGCCATATTTGTGGCGAAGCAGCCGCGCGAGCACATCGAACACCACGGCGGGGCGGGCGTTGCCGATGTGGGCGCGATTATAGACCGTCGGGCCGCAGACATACATCGTCACGCGGGCCGGGTCGGCAGGCGTGAACACCTCCTTGCGGCGGGTCATGGTGTTGTAGAGCCGGATGTCCATGGCGACCGTTTAGAGGGGTGACGCGTCCCGGTGCAAGGGGAAGGCCTTCCAAAGCGGCCCGTCATCCTGACGAACGTCAGGACCTCACGAGATTTGCGGCTACTCCCGACGAGGTCCTGACGTTCGTCAGGATGACGGCGTGATATTGGGCAATTCCACCGGTCGGCTTCCTGCACTAAGACGTGTTCCAATGACCGCCGCCGCGCCGATGTTGATTGCTGACAGCCTGACTTGCGCGCGTGGCGGGCGGCTGGTGTTGGCGGAGGTATCGTTCCGGGTCGCTTGCGGCGGGGCGCTGCTGGTCCGGGGGCCGAACGGGGCTGGAAAGTCGACTCTGCTGCGCCTGATTGCCGGGCTGTTGCGGCTGGAGGGCGGGGTGATTGCCAATCCGTTCGTGACCGCGTTTCTGGGTCACGACAATGCTCTGAAGTCTGACCGGACTTTGGCGTCGGAACTGCGGTTCTGGGCCGGGCTGGATGGTCAGGTCAGCCGGATAGATGCGGCGCTCGACCGGTTTGATTTAACCGCATTGGCGGATTTACCGGTGCGAATACTTTCGAGCGGGCAAAAGCGGCGCGCGGCGCTGGCGCGGACATGGGTGTCGGGTGCGCGACTGTGGTTGCTTGATGAACCGAGCGTCGGGCTCGATGCCGCCAATGTCGAGCGGCTGGCGGCGGCGATGCGCGACCACCGCGCCGGTGGCGGGCTGGTGATCGCGACCAGCCATGTACCGATTGGCCTTGATGATGCGGCAGAGTTGACGCTGTGAGGGTGTTCATCGCGCTTGTCCGCCGAGATCTGGCGCTCAGCTTTTCGCGAATTGGCGGGGTCGTGCTGCCGCTGGTGTTTTTCCTGTTGGTCGTCAGCCTGTTCCCCTTCGCCATCGGGCCGGAGCCGAAACTGCTGACCCGCGTCGCTGGCGGGGTGCTGTGGGTGGCGGCACTGCTGGCGGCACTGCTGCCCATCGACACGTTGATTGAGCCCGACCGCGCCGACGGGACGCTCGATCAATATATCGCGCGCGGTCTGGCCCCTGAAACCATCGCGGCGGCGCGAATCGTGGCGCACTGGCTGACGTTTGCGCCGCCGTTGCTGGTTACCACGCTGATCGGTGCGGCTTTGCTCAACCTCGTGCCTGAACAAATTCCCATTCTGCTCGCTGGTCTCGCAGTCGGCACCCCGGCGCTGGCCAGCCTTGCGGTCGTGGCGGCATCGCTGACCGCCGGATTGCGCGGCGGCGGGGCGCTGGCCGGGCTGCTGGTGTTGCCGCTGGCGCTGCCGGTCCTGATTTTTGGCAGCGGGCTGTTGTTGCCGGGGCCGGGCGGGGCAGGGGCCTTGCGCCTGCTGGCGGCGTCGAGTCTGGTGCTGCTGGCGCTCGGGCCATTTGCCGCCGGTGCAGGGCTGCGCAGCAGCCAGGACTGATGCTATAGGAGCCGCCGAATCTGATGCACCGTTTTGCCAATCCTGCCCGCTTCTTGCGCATCGCCCGTGTGGCGACGCCGCTCTGTGCGCTTTTCGGTCTGGCTGCCTTGCTTGGCGGCTGGGGCTGGGGCCTGTTTTTTGCGCCGAAGGATTATCTGCAAGGCGACACGGTCCGGATCATGTACATCCATGTGCCCTCGGCGATGTTTGCGATGGGCGGCTATCTGGCGGTCGCGATTGCTGCCGGGGTTGGGTATATCTGGCGGCATCCGCTTGCCGATCTCGCCGCTCGGGCTATGGCACCGGTGGGCGCGGTCTATGCGGCGATCTGCCTGATCTCCGGGTCACTCTGGGGGCGGCCGACCTGGGGCACCTATTGGGTGTGGGATGCGCGCCTTACCTCCATGCTTGTGCTGTTCTTTCTGTATCTGGGCTATATCGCTTTGGCGGACGCGTTCGAGGACCGGGTGCGCGGATCTCGGGCCGCAGCGATCCTGGCGCTGGTTGGCCTGATCAATCTGCCGATCATCCAATATTCCGTCGTCTGGTGGAACACGCTGCATCAGGGGCAGAGCATTTCTCTGACCGGTTCGACCATCGACCCATCGATGTTGTGGCCGCTCGGCTTTTCGTGGGCAGGTTTTGCGCTGCTGTTCGGGGGCATTACCTTGATGCGGATGCGGACGGCGCTGGCGGAGCAGGTTATTGCCGCGCGGGCTGCCCGACTTGCTGGGGGAGACAGTTGATGCCGCACTGGCCGTTCATCATCGGGTCGTATGTTGTTGGCAGCCTCGCTCTGTTCGGATTGCTTGGCCAGTCCTATCTTGCGATGCGCAAGGCCGAACATCACGCCGATGCATTGCGCGGGAAGGGCCGGTCGTGAAACCAAAGCAGCAGCGCCTGTTGTTCGTCGGGCTCGGCATCGGCGCAATGGTGGTGGCGGGGGCCATCGCCATTCCGGCGCTCGGCAGCAGCGCGACCTATTTCTATTCGCCAAGCGACGTCGAGACCAAGGGCCTGCCGGTCGGCGAGGCGATCCGCTTTGGCGGGATGGTCGAGGCCGGGTCGCTGGTGAAGGACGGGACAACCGCGCGGTTCCGGGTCACCGATACCGCGCACAGCCGAACCGTGACCTATACCGGCCTGCTGCCTGACCTGTTCAGGGAGAACAGCGGCGTGATCGCCGAAGGCAAGTTCAATGCGCAAGGGGTGTTTGTCGCCGACACCCTGCTCGCCAAACATGACGAGAAATACATGCCGCCCGAAGTGGCTGGCGCGTTGCACAAGGCGCAGGGCAAGGTCAGTTGATCGCTGAGCTCGGCCACGCCGCATTGTGGCTGGCTGTCGGGATGGTGCTGCTTCAGCTTGCTGGACCTTTGTCGCGCCGCCCCGGTTGGGCCGGTATCGCGGGCCCGGCGGCTATGGCGCAAGCCTGGTTCCTGATCGCGGCCGTGCTCGCGCTGCTCTGGTCATTTGCCGTGACCGATCTGTCGGTGACGTTGGTCAATGACACCAGCCACGGCCTGAAGCCGCTCGGGGAACGGTTGACGGACATCGCGCGACCGGGCGGCGGGCGACTGTTGCTGACCGCGCTGGTGCTGGCGCTGGTGGGCGGCATCGCGGCATTTCGCGGCGAGGCTGTTCACGTCATCGGCTGGGCGAGCCTGATTGCCTTGGTTGGCTCCGTTGCAGTGGACCCATTTGCCCGGCTTGATATCGTCCCGGCACAGGGTCGCAGCTACCCGGCGGATTCGCCGCTGCCCTTTCTGGTTATCGCGGCGGTCGCGCTGGTTCTGCTGTCCGCGCGGACCCGGTGGATTTGGGGGGGCTTTGCTGGCGCGCTCGTGGTCGGCGGATTGCTGATTGGCCTCGACCCCGTGCGCCGCTCGGAGACGGCAGCAACGCTTCGGGTCGGGGACCGCGTGGACGTTGGTCCGCTGACCGTGCTCCTCGCTGATCTGCGACCCGCTGCCGGACCGGGGCACACCGCGGTTGTCGCGCAGCTCGTGGTGTGGCGCGATGGCAAGGCGGTGTCCTCGCTCCATCCCGAACATCGGACGCTGATCTATCCCGGCGGCGACGCGTCGCCGGTGGCCGTGGCCCTGATCGGTGCAAATGCGGTGTCGGCGCGTGTCACATCAACTGGCACCGATTCAGCGACGCTCGGCCTGATCTGGCACCCGGTTCTGCCATGATCCGTCGTATCCTGTGGGGCGCGGTTGCGCTTTTGATCGTTGCGGTTGGCGTTGCATTGTTGCTGCGGCCGCCGCAGCCGCGCCTTGCGGTGGCGCCGATGGTTGGCGAGCCGGTTCCCGAATTCGATCTGCCCGGCCTTGACCCGACCCGCGCCGGCCTTGCAGCGACCGATCTGCGGCAGGGCAGCGTCACCGTCGTCAATCTGTTCGCATCCTGGTGCCTGCCGTGTCGCCTCGAAGCCCCCCAACTCAAGGCGCTCGCCGACCGGGGGGTCATTGTTCACGGTATCGCAGTTGCCGACAACGCCTTGGACATCGACAATTTTCTGTCGCGAAATGGCGATCCCTACCGCCGCATCGGCCTCGATCCGGACCGTCGCGTCTCGCAGGCCTTCGGCTCGACCGGCGTGCCCGAAACCTATGTCATCAGCGGTCGGGGCGTCATTGTCGCGCAGCGACGTGGCCCGTTGCGCCCCGAAGATGTCGCGCCGCTGCTGGCTGAAATATCAAAGGTCAACCAGTGATTGTCTGGCTGATCCTGCTCCTGGTAACCGCGACCTTTGCCCGGCTGTTGTTACGCGGCGGCCACGAGCCCTGGCCATTGGTTGCGTCGGCGCTGGCGTTCGGGCTGGTCGGCTATGCCCTTACCGGCACGCCGATGCGCCCTGAACAGACCGCCAAGCTCCCTGCCAACGATTCCGGGGCGTTCCCGGCGCTGCTCGATGCGCGGCAAAATCTGTTGCCGCTCATCGGGGAGACCGGTGCATGGATCACCTTTGCCGATGCGAGGGCTCGGCAGGGTCATGCCCTTGATGCGATCGACGCGCTGCAGGAGGCGATCGGCCGACAGCCGAATGACGCAGCGCTGTGGACAGCGCTTGGCAATGCGTTGCTGCTTCAGGCCGAAGGCATGTTGACCCCGGCCGCGCGGCTCGCCTATGCCCGCGCTATTGCTCTTACACCCAACGATCCGGCGCCCCGGACCTTTCTGGCACTCGCCGAACACATGTCCGGCACTGAACACTCGGATTTCGACCGGTCGAAAGCACG
>JAYVLC010000156.1:0-3529 GCA_043759675.1 Sphingosinicellaceae bacterium | reverse complement strand
AGCTGGCCCTCATAGGGCAACGCTGCCGCCGCCGCAGTCAGGCCACCAACGGTCCCGATCGGCGACATTTCGGTCATCCCCCAAAGATGCGCCACGCTGACGCCGTGGACGCGCTGTAATGTGTCGATCATCGACCTTGGGGCGGCCGATCCTCCGATCACCACGCGCTGCAGCTTCCCCAGAGTGCCGCCGTTTGCTTCAAGGTCAGCCAATATCCCAAGCCAGACCGTCGGGACCGCTGCCGACAGGGTAACGCCTTCCTGCAACATCATCCGCAGCGTCGTCGGCGCATCCATATTCGGGCCGGTCAGCACCAGCTTTGCACCTGCTGCAGCCGCAATATACGGCAAACCCCAGGCGTTGGCGTGATACATCTGGACCATCGGCAGAATGCAACTGGCTGACCCGACCCCGAACACATCGGCGACACCTCCGCCCAGGGTGTGCAGCAGGTTTGACCGGTGGCTGTACAAGACGCCCTTGGGATTGCCGGTCGTCCCTGACGTGTAGCACAGGCCAGCCGGCGCCCGCTCGTCAACGTCGGCCCAAGCATAGTCACCCGCCTCAGCCGCCAGCAGGTCTTCGTAGCACAGCAGCGTCAGGTCGCTGTCCGGCATGTGCGCCCGGTCGGTCATCACGATGAAATGGCGGACCGTCACAAGCTTGGGCGCGATTGCCTCGACGATTTTCAGGAAGCTCAGGTCGAAGACCAGCAGCTGATCTTCGGCATGGTTGGCGATCCAGGCGATCTGCTCGGGAAACAGTCGCGGGTTGATCGTGTGCGCAACTGCACCCATGCCAGAAATCCCGTACCAGCATTCGACATGGCGGTGGGTGTTCCATGCGAGCGTCGCAACCCGGTCACCGGGTTGGACCCCGAGCCGCGTCAGCGCCTGCGCGGTTCGCTTGGCACGATCCCGAACCTCACGCCAGTTGGTCCGGTGCTCGTCGCCTTCGACCCGGAGCGTCACGATCTCCCGCGCGCCGTGGAATTGGGCGGCGTGATCAATCAGCCGCCACACCAGCAGCGGCCAGTCCTGCATCGCACCGATCATCGTCGCTCCCCCGGAGTTGCCTCGGTGCAACGCTAGCGCACCAACGCCGGGCTGCTCAACCGGAAAGGCTTGACACAATGGAACAAAACATGAACATATACATCAATTGATGTTGATAGGGAGCCGAGAATGAGTATTTCAATCCTGAATTTCGCATTGAGCAGCAGCCTGATTCTGGTCGCCGCGCTGGTCATCGGGCACGAAGTTTCAGTCCGGTGGGCACTGATTCTGGAAGCCCTGAACTTCCGCGAGCCCGGCTATGTCAAAGCGCGGCGGGCCCCGGTGGCGCACCGGCATTCCGTCGCATGACCGCCTGATAGGACAGGTAGCTGAACGGAATGGAGACGACATAGGCAACGCCGATCAGTGACAATGTCATCCAGGGCGCAGAAAACAGCCCGCCTGCGATCACCGCGACAAAGGCCAGTGCGAACAGCCGCCATTCCGGTTTGATGCGCAGCTTGCCCCAGGACCAGGTTGGCAGGCTCGAGATCATCAGCAGCGCTGTCGTCACGACGAACACACCGACGAACAGCGGCTCCCGGAAAATATCATATCCCAGCCACAGCCAGAACGTCAGCGGCAGCAGCGTCAGCCCGGCCCCAAGTGGAGCCGGCACTCCGGTGAAGAACCCAGCCTTTTTCATCGGCCCGTCCTCGGTATCGAATGCTGCATTGAACCGTGCCAGCCGCAACGCGCAGCAGGCGGCATGGGTCAGCGCGATCAGCCAGCCGGCACCGGGCAGTGCGTTCAGTGACCACAGATAGACGATCAACGCCGGCGCCACGCCGTGTGCGGTCAGATCTGACAGGGAATCGAGCTCGGCCCCGAAGCGGCTGGTACCCTTCAACAGCCGGGCCACCCGGCCATCGAGCCCATCCAGAATGCCGGCGGTCACGACAGCCGCAAGCGCCCGGTCAAACTCGCCGCCAATCGCCAGCCGCACGCCTGTCAGCCCAAAGCACAAGGCTGCCAATGTGATGGCATTGGGGATCAGCGAGCGGAAGGGGATCGCCTTGCGCAAACGGAGGTTCTGCAGGCGCGCCTCGGCCTTCACTGGGCGACGCCCTCGGCAGTGGCCCCGTCTCCAATCCGCGCGAGGATTGTCTCGCCAGCGACGGCCCGCTGGCCAAGCACAACAGCCGCGCCGGTCCCGGCGGGCAGGAACACATCAACCCGGCTGCCGAACCGGATCAGCCCGACGCGCTCACCAGCAGCAACGACGTCGCCTTCCTTGCCAAAGCGCATGATCCGCCGCGCGACGAGGCCGGCAATCTGTGTGAACGCCACCCGATTGCCATCGTCGCCATCGACGATGAAATACTGCCGTTCATTGTCGTCGCTGGCCTTGTCCATGTCTGCGTTGAGGAATTTCCCCGGCACATAGACGATTCGCGTGATCGTTCCGGCAATCGGCGACCGGTTGATGTGGACATCGAACACCGACATGAAAATCGACACCCGCTTGCACGGGCCGGGGGGAAGACCACCCTCCCCGGCCAGTTGGCGCGGCACGTCCACATCGGAAATCTGGCACACCAGGCCATCGGCTGGCGAGACGATCAGCCCGGCACCACGTGGCGTCACCCGCACCGGATCCCGGAAAAACGCCGCGACCCACAGCGTAACGCCCCCCATCACCCACGCAAGAACGTGCCAGAGATGGCCGCCGAGCACGAAGCCGAGCCCAAAGGTGATCGCAGCCGAGATGGCTACAAATTTAATCCCTTCCGGATGGACCGACGGCATCCGATATTTGACGGTCAGCGGCGATGCGCTCTGCGGAACTAATGTCATGGCCTCGTTAATAGAGCGTTTGCCCATTGCCGCACAACTGCCCCGCCGATAATCGGGGCCATGATCATCAAATCCGTCTGCCTATTCTGTGGCTCCCGGGAAGGAAATGACCCGGCTTTTGCAGCACTTGCCGAGGCATTCGGAACGCTGCTCGCCGAACGCGGTGTCACGCTTGTCTACGGCGGCGGTGGAATCGGCCTGATGGGGCGCGCCGCTCGCGCCGCAATGGCGGCCGGCGGGCACACCGTCGGCATCATCCCGGACTTTCTTGGCACAGCGGAAATCGCCCAGGCCGGCCTTGGCGAGCTCCATGTTGTGGCGACCCTGCACGCCCGCAAAATGCTGATGCACGACCGGGCCGATGCGATTGTCGCTCTGCCTGGCAGCATCGGCACGCTGGATGAATTGTTCGAAGCGATCACTTGGAAGGAACTGGGGCTGCACCACAAGCCGATCTGGCTGATCGGGCCACCCGGCTATTGGGCGCCGTTCATGGCGCTGCTGCGGCATCTCGATGATCAGGGATTTGCCCCGCCTGACCTGTTCGATCTGCTTGAGGAACTTCCCGACCTTGATGCGTTTGCGGCGCGGTTGATCTAGGCCCCGCTGCCCATTACACGCGCTCCCACACACAGATTTTGACAGAGGGTCCGGATGGCGAAGATCAAGGTGGTAAA
>JAYVLC010000155.1:0-11106 GCA_043759675.1 Sphingosinicellaceae bacterium | reverse complement strand
ACCGAAAAGCAGTTCCGCAAGGTCTATGACGAAGCGGTCCGGCTGAAGGGCAACACTGCCGAAAATCTGATCGGGCTGCTCGAACAGCGCCTCGCCACTGTTGTCTATCGCGCCAAGTTCGCGCCGACGGTGTTTTCGGCCCGCCAGATCGTCAACCATGGCCACATCCTCGTCAACGGTCGCCGCAACAACATCGGTTCGGCCCGTATCAAGCCCGGCGACATCGTCGAGCTTGGCGCGAAGGCAAAGGACATGGCTTTGACGATTGAGGCGCAAGGCCTCAGCGAGCGCGAAGTGCCGGAATTCATCACCGTCGATGGCGCAAAGGCGACCTATGTGCGCGTGCCGAGCCTCGATGAAGTGCCCTATCCTGTGAAGATGGAACCGAACCTCGTGGTCGAGTTCTACAGCCGCTAAGTCGCGGTTTGCGGGCTGCAACAACGGGCGTGGTGGGAAACCGCCGCGCCCCTTTGCTATTTGGCGGCGGTCAGCTGCCAATAGATCACCGGTGGGGCGCAGGCGATCAGGCCGGTGCCGAGCAGTTCAAATAGCGCGTAAATCCACAGGCCCGGGTGGGCCAGGGGCATTGCATCGAGCGCGGCCTGTGCGCTGTCGGGCGTCGCATTCGGCCCGAAGATGACGGTGTTGATCAGCATCGCAGCAGGTATCAGCGCCAGCAGGACAGCCAGGAGCAATGCCACCAATCTGCCGCGATGGCCGCGTGTCAGGGTCGCGGCGCGGCGCAGGGCATCGAAGGGCGACAGAAGCTCGGCAATTGCTGCCGGGATTGCCGGGGCCCAGGTCGCCAGCAGCCAGATCAGGGTGGCAGTTACCGATCCGCGCACCAGCCACGCCAGCGGATGGCTGCTGGCGATGGTGATCAGGATGATCCCGGCCATCGCCACCACACCCATGACCAGCGCAACGAGCAAGCCGGGCTGAGCGGCGCGCAGGCCGGATCCCAGGAATGCCAACGTCGGAAGCCTGTGGCCGTGCAGCGCTGCCGTCGTGCCAGAACTGACGATTGCCACGAACAGCATCGTCAGCACCAGCACCAGCGTCTGACCGGTCGTGCCGACGATCTCGCTGTCAGCATCGCCAACAAGATGTCCAGCAAGCGCAGGAACCGTCAGGAGCGCGAACCCTGCGACCATGATTGGGGCGAAGTCAGCCCAGAAGGTCAGCAGGATTTGACGGAATGCCGCCAAAATATCGAACCCACCGGACTCGGGCATTGCTGCCCTGCGACTATGATTTGGCGGGAAGTGGCGCGGTAGCGGCTGCCGCAGCAGGAGCAGGAGTTGCAGCAGCAGCTTCCGCCGGAACCGCAGGCAGGGCCAGCGGCTTGTCGCTGTTCTGGTTGAGGTAGGCGAGCACATTGGCCCGTTCCTCGGGCTTGCCGATTCCGGCGAAGCTCATTTTGTTGCCCGGCAGATAGGCCTTGGGCGACTGGAGCCAGGAATTCAGGCCATCCCACGTCCAGGGTTCCCCCTTCTTGGCGAGCATCGCGCCGGAATAGGCAAAGCCGGGCGCGTGGGCGTGGATATTGCCGACAATGCCGTACAGATTCGGGCCGATGCCATTGGCACCGCCCTTGGCATTGTTGTGACAGGCACCGCATTTCTTGAAGCTCGCTGCGCCCTTCACCGGGTCAGCGCTGGCGAGATAGAATGCAACTGGCTTCGCGACGGCAGCGGCCGGCCCGCCGGCGGATTCGTCCGCGGCTTCGATGGCAAAGCCCGGCTTTTCCGGCGATTCCGTCTCAAACGCCATGTCCGAGGCAATGATCAGGCCAAGCACCGCAACGCCGGAGGTCAGCGCCCAGCCAGCAATCTTGTTCCACTCGAAACTGTCCACCCAGTGCCTCCAGCGCCCAATCGGAATTTGCGCCGTTCATTAGAGGTGCGTTCCACCATTGCCAAGGCTTGAATGCGCGGCCCATAAGCGCGCCCGCTATGAACAACTATCCAAAATTGGCTGGCGAGATTGTCCAGCGGATGCATCAGGCTGCGGCCGCGCATCCTGAAACCGCGGTCGCTTATCAAGGCGCACCCGGAGCCTATTCGCATCAGGCGACGCGGGAGCTGTTCCCGGACGCCCCGCCGATGCCTTGTTTCAGCTTTGAAGATGCGATTGATGCGGTGAAGTCGGGGGCTGCGGCAAAGGCGGTGATCCCGATTGAAAACTCTCTGCATGGCCGGGTTGCCGACATCCACTTCCTGATCCCGGAATCGGGCCTGTCGATCATTGGCGAGCATTTCGTCCGGGTCAGCCACTGCCTGCTTGGTGTCCGCGGCGCGACGCGAGAGGGGGTGCGGGAGGCGATCAGCCACCCGCAGGCTCTAGGACAGGTACGCAAGCGGTTGCGCGATTGGGGAATCAAGCCTGTCAGCTTTGCAGATACGGCTGGTGGCGCGGCGCTGGTGGCCGAACGCGGTGATCCGACCTTGGCGGGGGTGGCCTCGCGGCTTGCGGGCGAACTCTATGACCTCGACATATTGGCCGAGAGGATCGAGGACGCCGCCCATAACACCACGCGCTTTGTCGTGCTGGCCCGCGATACAGTGCAGCCCGGCGAGGGCGCAGGCAAACTGATGACGACATTGACCTTCGAGGTCCGCAGCGTCCCTGCCGCGCTATACAAGGCGCTCGGCGGCTTTGCGACCAACGGCGTCAACATGACCAAGCTCGAAAGCTACATGCGCGACGGCAGCTTTTCGGCAGCCGAATTCTATGTCGACATTGAGGGCAAACCCGATGACGCCAATGTCGCGCTGGCGCTGGAGGAATTGCGCTTCCACACGGCGTGGGTCCGCGTGCTGGGAACCTACCGGCAGGCGCGGGTGCGAGGGTAAGGCACCCCACAACATCGACGTCATCCTGACGAAAGTCAGGACCTCCCGCCGGGTTGTCCTTGTCTCACGAGGTCCTGACTTTCGTCAGGATGACGGGTCACCTTCCCGAGCGTCAAGAGGCTAGCAGCGCCGCGTAGTCGACCGGCTGGTCCTTATCGAGCGCCGCATCTGCTCTGGGCAGTTCGTATTTCAGGCCGCTAGCGCAGTTGAACAGCACGACCTTCTCCGCCGCGGAGACCCGTCCATCCGCCAGCGCCGCGACATAGGCGGCATGGGTCGCGGCACCTTCGGGGCACAGCAACAGCCCGTCGCGTTTGGCGACAAGGTCAAGCGAGGCCATGATCGCTGTATCGCTGACCGCCACGGCCCAGCCGCCTGAGGCGCGAACCGCGCGCAGGATCAGGAAATCGCCGACGGCAGCCGGGACGCGGATACCGGCGGCGACGGTATGGGCATTCTGCCAAAGCTCGGCATGTTCGACGCCCTGGTCAAACGCCCGGACGATGGGGGCGCAACCTTCGGCCTGCACCGCGATCATCTTCGGACGCTTGCTGTCGATCCAGCCCAGCGCCTCGAGCTCGTCGAAGGCCTTCCACATCCCGATCAGGCCGGTTCCGCCGCCGGTCGGGTAGAAAATCGCGTCTGGCAGGGTCCAGCCGAGCTGTTCGGCAAGCTCCAGCCCCATCGTCTTCTTGCCCTCGATCCGGTATGGCTCTTTCAGGGTCGAGAAGTCGAACCAGTTGGCGGCCACCTTCCCCTCGCCGACGATTCGGCCGCAGTCATTGATCAGGCCGTTGACCCGCCAGACTTTGGCCCCCTGCGCTGCCATTTCCCGGACATTTACCTCGGGTGTGTCGTCGGGGCAGAAGCAAAAGCTCTCCATGCCGGCCCGCGTCGCATAGGCGGCCATCGCAGCGCCGGCATTGCCGTTGGTCGGGATGGCCACGCGAGTGATGCCGAATTGATGCGCCATGGAGACTGCGACGCACAGGCCGCGTGCCTTGAACGATCCGGTCGGCAGGCGGCCCTCATCCTTGACCAGCACGGTGCCAGGGTCGCCCAGCAGCGGGATGAGCGGCGTCGCAACCTCGCCGAGAGATAGTGCGTGGGTGGCGCTGGCAACCGGCAACAGCTCGCGATATCGCCACAGTCCGCTGTCTCTGGCCTTCAGCACATCGCGCGGCAGGTCGCGTCGGACGGCGTCGAGGTCGTAGCGGGCGAGCAAGGGCTTGCCGACCCGCGACAGCCCCTGCACCACGCCTGCATCATAGCGCTCCCCTGTCATCGAACATTCGAGGTGGGACAGGTAGCTGCGCCAGCTCATCCAGCGTCACTCAGAAGCGCGGCGCGCAGGTCTTTGCGGAACGGATAGACCTCGCTGGGCATGATCTGGATCATCCCGACCACAACGGAACCCTTGACCGGGTCCATCCAGAACTGTGTACCCGCCGCACCGCCCCAGCCGTAGGAGCCGAGAGAATCATTCGGCTCGCGGGAATCAGCCGTCACGACGCGTCCGGCAAAGCCGAAGCCGCCACCATCGGTGAACCGAACGCCGGCCGGCATGATGTCCGTGTGGATCATCCGTGCGGTTTCGGCCTTCATGATGCGATGGCGACCGATTGCGCCGTCCCCCCGCAGCATGTCGCCAAAACGGAAATAGTCGCGCGCCGAACTTAGCAGGCCCGATCCCCCCATGGGATAGGGTGGTGCTCCAAGATAATCGCCTTGGACAGCCGAATCGATTGGGATCAGCCCTTGCGGTGCCGCGCCATAATTTGTTGTAAGCCGCGCCCGGTTGGCATTGCCAAACGTCGTCGAGTCCATGTCGAGCGGATCGAAAATGCGTTGCTTCAGGAAGGCATCAAACGCCATACCGGTCGCCTGTTCGATCACCGCGCCCATCAGGTCGAGCGCCACCGAATAGTGCCAGACCGTCCCGGGATCTGCGACCAGCGGCATCGTGGCGAGGCGGCTGGCGAACTCCTGCAATGAGGTTGGCTGCGCGCCAACGGTGCTGTCCGGAAGCTTCAGCGTATCACGGGCCCGCGGCGTCGGCACCCCGATTGCCGCAGTCAGACCGTTGGCAGCATAAGCCAATTGCACCGGGCCGCGCCCGCTGATCACATAGGTCAGGCCGGACGTGTGGGTCAGCAGGTGACGGATCAACATCGGACGCGCTGCTGGCCTTGATTCGAGTCCCTTCGCTGGGTCGATGGCGACTTGCACCTTGGCAAAAGCCGGCAGGAAATCGCTGACCGGCTGATCGAGCGATAATTTGCCGTCTTCAACCAGCATGGCGACCGCCGCACCGGTGATCGGCTTGGTCATCGAATAGACGCGGTACAGGCTGTTCTCGTCAGCCCGCGCATTCGAGTCGAAGGCCAGCGTTCCGGCGTTGACGTAGGACGCAGGTGCGCCCCCGGTCGCCAAGGCAAGGCTTACCCCGGCCAGCTTTTTCTCGGTGACATAGCGATCAGCAAGCGCCTGTGCCGCAGCATATTGCCGGGCATGTGGGAGTTTTGCGAACGATGGCGAGGCCGCCAGCGCGCCAAAGGCCGCAAGAAAATGGCGGCGTTGCAGCATTGGTTCGGTCAGCATGTGCTTCATCCCATCTCAACCCAGGTTTTCAAAAGTGTGTGGGCAATCGCAAGCGGCGGTGGGGCCGCAAACGGGCCGGTGCCAGAAAGTGCAGCGCGAGCGTCGGCGCGCGTGACCCAGCGCGCCTCCTCCAGCTCCTCATGGTCGATGCGGATATCTGTGGCGGTGGCCTCGGCAAAGGCACCGATCATCATCGATGACGGGAATGGCCATGGCTGACTGGCGACATAGCGGACCCGACCGGTGCGGACGCCGGCCTCCTCGTACAGTTCGCGGGCCACGGCTTCTTCAAGCGACTCGCCCGGCTCAACAAAGCCAGCGAGCGCCGACAGGAACCCTTTGGGAAAGCGCGGCTGGCGACCAAGCAGGCAATTGTCGCCGTCGATCGACAGCATGATGACGACCGGATCGGTGCGCGGGAAATGTTCAGCATGACAGCCGGGGCAGTCGCGCTGGTAGCCAGCTTTGGCGGGTACAGTTGGCGTTCCGCACACGGCGCAAAACCCGTGCCGTGTGTGCCAGTCGATGATCGACCGCGCCTGCGCGATGATCGCCGCCCTGCCATCACCAAGGCGCATCGCGACCGCGCGGGCATCGACCGCTTCGCCGTCGTCGAGATCGGAAGCTTTGCCAGCAACAGCAAAGCGCGGGCCGTCGTCTGACAGCCCGAGGAAGATTTCGACGCCGCCCTGCGGAGCCTCGGATCGCCGGGTCCAGCGCAGGTCAAATCCGGTGCCCTCCCCAGTCATCACCGGACACAGATCGTCCAAAATCAGCCAGCGGGCATCAGGGCGCATGCGTGTCGCCCACAAAGCCTCCGCATCGCGGCGGATCTCGTCGGATCGGTTGAGCGGACTGCCGATGAAGCCAACCGGCGGCACGGGCAATGGGGCGGTGAATGGGTCTGCTGACATTGGTGATGCTTCTGGCACGACAGGCGGTCGGCCCGCAAACCCTCCATTGCGCGGGGGATCGTTGTCGCGCCCGCCGTATCGTTGGCATATGTTAAAGGCGATGGGCCCCGACGAACTTGATGACGCGACGCTGGTGTCGCGGATCGCGACCGGTGACCGCATCGCGTTCCGGACGCTGGTCGGGCGGTTGCACGGCGGTGCATTGAGGTTGGCGACCCGGGTGCTGACCGACCGTGCCGAGGCGGAGGATGCGGTTCAGGCGGCCTTGGTCAAATTGTGGACCAACGCGGCCCGGTTTGATGCGGGGAAGGGGTCGCCTGCCGGTTGGTTCCGGCGGATTGTCGTCAACGCCTGCCTTGACCGGCGGCGTTCGATCAAGGCGGTGGCACCGCTGGATGCGGTGGCCGAACAGGCATCGCTCGATTCCGATCCGCATGAAGCAGCGGTTGGTGCGGAGCAGGTGGCGTGGGTCAATGGCGCCGTGGCGCGGCTGAACCCGCGACAACGTGCGGCGATCGCGCTGTTTTACGGTGATGGCGCGACGATGGGCGAAATCGCCGAGATGCTTGGGACGACGGCCAAGGCGGTTGAAGGGTTGCTGGCCCGGGCGCGGGTCGAACTTGCACAGATGCTACCACGCGGGCGGCGAGGATGATGACGATGGAACAACAGCGTGCACTTGAAATCGTTGCGAGCTGCGGGGCGGACTCGCTGCGCTGGCCGTTGCACGAGCGTGCAGCACTTTTGGAACTGATCCGGACCGACCCGGCGTTGCAGGCGCGCTGCGAGGCGGCTGTACCGCTCGATGCCGCGCTTGCAAGCTGGGCAGTCCAGGGTGTGGCGGGAGGGTCTGCCGATGCCGATGCCGCTGCCGACGCGGCGTTGGCAGCCATCCCGGGCAAAACCCGGTGGTGGGGCGGATTGGCGGCAGGCGGTGCCATCGCGGCGTCCGTCGTACTGGCATTGGCGGTGTTGCCACCGGGCCAATCCGTCATGGTGGCGCCGATCGTCACATCCAATCCAGCGGCACCAACTGCTTTGCCTGTGAAATCCGAGGCTGGGACCCGCACGGCCGTCCCAAAGGCCGCACAGCCGAATAGCGCGGCACCTGCGAGCGACGCCGACGCTGACGCTGCGGTTTATGCGATGATGTTTACTGAAACCCCCGAAGAGGAGATGTCCCTGTGAAACTGACAATCAGACTGGCGGGCGTTGCGCTCGCAATGGTGCTGGCGGCCCCCGCGTGGGCGGAAGCTGTGGATGCTGCTGATGCGCCGGGTGCGGATGCGGCAGCTCCGCGTGTGATAAGACGCGTGATGATCCTGAACGGACAGGACCATGGCGGCATGCCGATGATGGGTGGCATGTTTGGCAAGCTGTCGCCCGAGGGTCGCGATACGATGCGCCAGGCAATGGCGGGTGGGCCACGCGAAGTGGACCGGGCGGCTGTCGATGCAGCCCGCAAGAAAATGCTCGATGTCCTGGCGGCGGATCGGCTGGATGTGGCAGCACTTCGGAGCGCGATGGCCGAAGAGCGGGCTGTTGCCGCGCGCCAACAGGAAACACACCAGGCCGCCATGCTGGCAGCATTTCAAAAGCTGTCGGTAACCGACCGCAAGGCCTTCGCCGATTCGATGCGGGATATGCACATGCACATGCAAATGCGGATGAACGGCATGGGCGAACGGATGAAGGGTATGCATGACCGTATGAAAGGGATGCGCATGATGCACGGGGATGACATGCCGCCACCGCCACCGCCGCCGCCGCCCGGCGGCTAAGGTCTGCCACTACAGCTGCATTCTGGATGTGACATGGGCTTTGCGTGCAGCGGATCAGATCCGGATGGTCCTGGTTCCCAGTCTTTTTGGGGGCGTCACGGTGCTCGCGCGATATCGGATGACCGCCATCATCGCGAACGCCAGCATGCCAAGTGACACGTGGCGGTGCCAACCATGCCATGACCCGGTTTCGCCATGGTCGAGGCCAAGCTCGTTCTTTGTCGTCGCGAAGTTATCTTTGATCACCCGGCGATGACCCTCGCCGGCCAAAAGGCGATGCCCTCAGACGGGCAGGATTGATGGTGAGTGCTGGTCCCGAGCACGGCTGACCTGTCGGCGTTGAGAGCCGCGTGTACGTGCATGGTGCGGGCGTTGTTGCCGGAATGAGACGCCATTCCCGGCTAAAGACAAGAATTTAACTTCAAGCACGGACGAAAAAAGGCGGCGAGATGATTTTGCATCTCGCCGCCCAAAAATTAGTCCGTAAAAAATTACATCATGTCTAGAACTTGTAACCGATTTTCACGCCTGCGTAGCGGTCGGCATCGCGTGGCACGACTTGGAAGAGCGTGTGCGTGCCGTATGTTCCAAAGAAATCATTCATTCCAACAACATAATGCTTGTCAAATAGGTTACTTACAAACGCCGTAACGCGCATGCTACCTACTTCAATACCAGCATTAATTCCTACAAGCTCATAGGCTTTCTGAACCAGTAGCGGGTTGCCGGTTAGATCGAAGTTCACCGCACTTTGATGTTGGAAATTCACGCCAAACAGTGCCTTCATGTTTGCAGACACCGGCACTTCGACATTTGAGCCAAGTGTGAACTTGAACTTCGGCGAATTCGGTAGGTGTGAGCCAGAGAGATTCTGCACGTTGCCAAGCCCAACCGGGTTTGTCGACGGGCCGCAACCAGTTCCAGTCTGCAACTGGCCAGCGGAGCACGAAGCGTTGGGGAACGACCGAATCTTGGCATCGGTGAATGCCGCCGAACCATCGAGATGCAGCCACGGTGTCGGTTGAAGGGCGAGTTCCAATTCGACGCCCTGCGTGCGTAGCTTGCCGACGTTATTCAGTTTTTGCTGAAGAATGGCACCGATGAACTGGGCGCTCTGCGCTTGGAAGTTGTCGTAGTTCGCCAAGAATGCGGCGACGTTCAACTGCGCCTTGTTGTCCCAGAAGCGACTCTTCAAGCCGAGCTCGTAGCTCCTCGAAGTTTCCGGAAGCACGGGGTTGGCCGTGCGAAGTGGGCTGTAGCCCGTCGAAAGGTCGTATGCGTAGCCCTTGTAACCTGTGGCAACGCTCACGTAAGCGGACACATCTTCGCTGATTTTCTGCCGAACCGCAGCCTTCCACGTCACCACAGTGTCGGTATTGCTGCCTGCGCACTGAGCGCTCCCCCGAGCACAGGTCCCGATGGACGCCGGTGAAACATAGGACGTCGCTGATGGCAGGTAGTTAACGAAGTAATCCTTGACCCGCTCGTTATTGAGCCGGATTCCGCCAGTCAAGGTCGTTCCTGATGGCAGCTCATAGTCAAGTTGCGCGAACGCTGCCAGACTGCGGGTGGACTGATAGCCTTCCCAATTCGCCAGCGCCAATACCGGGCCACGCTGGAAGAATCGCGTGGTCGCCGCATCGGCGAAGTAGGCGCCGACAACATATTTCAGCGGCCCAGTTCCGGTCGATACCAGACGCAGCTCCTGTGTGAACGACGTCGAGTGGAACGGCCCACCCTGATTGACGCCCTGGGCCGGACCCGCCGGGCTGGTGACTGGTACACCGGCTCCGCTGACGTTCAGATTGGTAAGATCAACGTCCGCGTTGAAATTGTATTTCCAGTCCTGGTAGCTGGTGACGGACACCAGATCCGCGAACCCAACGTCTGCGGTGAGCTTGCCTGCAATACTTGTCTGCCGATTGGACGTGGGGCCGTCGTTGTCGTTGCGCACCAACCGGTTCGCCTCACCGGCCGTAATGCCAATCAAGCTCGGCAAGATCGACGCACCTGAAAAGTTCGGCACAACAGGTACCGTAGCGCCAGCGGGAATATAGTTCAGGTTGACTGAGCGAAGCGTCGTAGCGGCGCCGCCTTGACTCTGCCGCGCCGTACCACCTGTCAGGGTGAGGGAAATGCTTGGCGTAAGCTCGGCCTTGAGTTTCGCACGAAATCCATAGCTTTCGTTATCATTCAGTCGGTTGCCGGTCGCAAGGTTGCGAACATTTCCCTGGTAGTTGCCATAGTAGCCGCTCACTCGCAGCCCTGCACCGGTGCCTATTGGTGCCGAGATGCTACCACCTATGCGAACTTCGCGGTCATCGGTCAGCATAACCTGACCCGAAAACGCGAGATCCTTGCCTGGGTCTTTGGTCACGATGTTCACGACACCGGCAGAGGCATTCTTGCCGAACAAGGTGCCTTGTGGTCCGCGCAAAACTTCAATTCGCTCAACATCGTTGATGTCATCAAACGCCTGTGCCTGCTGAACGACTGGAACGTCGTCGACGATCACCGCAACGCTGGGTTCAACACCGATCGAAAAGGCAAAAGTCCCGATACCGCGCAGAATGATTGAATTGTTGGGCGAAGCCACCGCCTGCGTAAGTGTCAAAGAGGCTGCGGCGCGCGTGAGACCCGAAAAGTCGTTGATCCGTGCGTTCTCGATTGCCGAGGCCCCCAATGCGGTGACCGCAACAGGGACGTCTTGCAGACGTTGCTCGCGCTTGGTGGCGGTGACGACGATCTCCGACAAGCCATTCGACGCATCAGACGAATCTTGCGCCCAAACCGGGCTAGCAAGGACGGCAAGCGAAACGCCAGCCAGCATAAGAATTTTTCCGCTCATAGTAACTCCCTCCCATTGAATAATTGGCTTCGCCAGTTTGAATCAGGTCTAGCAGGCTTGCTCCGCCCCCGTGCCGTTGGAGCACAATCCGGCTTCGTCCGTTTTTT
>JAYVLC010000154.1:0-3110 GCA_043759675.1 Sphingosinicellaceae bacterium | reverse complement strand
GCGACCGGTGCGAAGCGTTGCTGACTGGCGCTCCGGCGGCACGCTTGAGGTGCGACGGTTTCAGCTATCTGACCAATTGGGTGAGGTGCTGACACTGACGGCAACAGCCAGTCCCGGCCCTGGCGGCGAGCTGTTGTTGGTCGGGACGGTCGAGACGATATGCCCGGCGACGGTTGAGGCGGTTTTTGCCGGCCGGACGGCTGCGCCAGAGCTACGGGCCCGTCGGATGATCCGCTATGCGCTGGTCGGCCCGCTGGGACAGGTGAAGCTGACGCCGGTCGGGATCAGTCGTGTTCCCGTCCGAAATCAGGAACCGCCGTGTCCTGTCCTGCGTCGATAATCGCCCGGCGGACGCTGCGGGAGCGGCTGAACAACTCGTGCAGCGCCTCCCCGTCACCCCAGCGGATCGCCCGCTGAAGCGCGGTCAAATCCTCGTTGAAGCGCTGAAGCACCTCAAGCACGGCATCGCGGTTGGTCAGGAACACGTCACGCCACATCACCGGGTCTGATGCGGCAATCCGGGTAAAGTCGCGGAAACCACCCGCCGAATATTTGATGACTTCCGAATTGGTTACGCCCTCCAGATCAGACGCAGTGCCAACGATCGAATAGGCGATCAGATGCGGCAAATGGCTGGTGACCGCCAGCACCATGTCGTGATGCCGCGCGTCCATCACCTCAACATTGGCACCGAGCCGGGTCCAGAAACTGGTTAGCCGCTCGACATTGACGGGGTCTGCGTCGGCGGGCGGCGTCAGAATGCACCAGCGGTTGTGGAACAGGCTGGCAAAGCCGGATTCGGGGCCGCTTTTCTCGGTCCCGGCTACCGGGTGGGCCGGAATGATTGCCGCGCCCGGCAGCGCAGCGGTCAAAGCCGCAAGGACACTGCCCTTCACCGAGCCGACGTCGCTAATCACCACGCCCGCTGGCAGATCAGCGGCAATATCGGCGGCGACGGCGGCCATCGCACCAACCGGGGTGGCAAGGATGACCAGATCGGCATCGACAACGGCGGCGGCAGCGGTGTCGGTTACGTCGTCGAACAGATCAAGCTCGCGGGCCCGCTGCCGGACATCGGCTTCAAGATCGCTGCCCGTCAGCCGCACCGTCGGCATGTGGACCCGGACCGCGCGCGCCACCGACGAACCAATCAGCCCGCAGCCGATGATCGTGACGCGCGAAAATGGCAGCATCAGCCGGACTGTTCGACGAAGCACCGCAGCGCGTCCGCCACCGCGCGGGTTTCATCCTCAGTCCCGATACTGATGCGCAGGGCGTTGCCAAGACCTTGATTCGGCAGCCAGCGCGTCAAAATCCCCTCGGCCGTCAGGAACGCATAGGCTCGCTCCGCTGTCGCGCCGGTATCTGGGAAGGTAATCAGCACGAAATTGGCCGCTGACGGTACGGCGCGCAGGCCCGCATTGCCGAGCTTGCCGATTTCGATATTCAGCCAATCCCGCAGCCGTGCATTTTCGGCCCGGCAATGTGCCACCCATGCCTGATCGGCCAGCGCAGCAATCGCGCCAGCCGACCCGGCGCTCGTGACGTTGAACGGCCCGCGGATTTTGTTGATCGCCGCGATCACGCTTGGTGGCCCGTACGCCCAGCCGATCCGTTCGGCGGCAAGGCCATAGATTTTGGAGAAGGTGCGGGTGGTGATCACATTGGCCCGGTCGCGCGCCAGTCGGATGCCGTCCTCATAGGCCGGATCGTCGATATATTCGGCATAGGCCGCATCGAGCACCAGCAGCACGTCCGGGCGCAGGCCCGCGTGCAGGCGTTCAACATCGGCGCGGCTGATCAGGGTGCCGGTCGGATTGTTGGGGTTGGCGAGATAGATCAGCCGGGTTGCCGGCGTCACGCACCCAAGCAGCATGTCGATATCTGCGGTGTAATCGCTGTCAGGTGCTGCCACCGGCACCGCGCCGGCCCGCATCGCGGCAATCGGATAGACCATGAAGCCATGCCGGACATACAGGACTTCATCGCCGCGTCCGGCATAGGCGGTCGCGAGCAACTGCAAAATCTCGTCGGATCCGGTGCCGCAAACCACCCGGTCAAACTCCAGCCCGTGCTGCGCGGCAATCGCCTCCCTGAGGTCGTTCGAGGCGCCGTCGGGATAGCGGTGCGCTTGCCCCGCCACCGCCGCCATCGCCGCCACCGCCTTCGGGCTTGCACCAAGCGGATTCTCGTTCGACGACAGCTTGATGATCCGCCCGCTTTTCCCCGCCGTCGCCTTCCCCGGCACATAGGCGTCGATGGCTGCGATCCAAGGCTTCATGACAGGTGCGTTCATGGGCGCGCTCTCTGGCCGATGGGGCGCGGATTGGCAAGCAGCGGTCGTCGGCTTGAAAAGTTTGGCGCGACGCTCCAGCATGCGATTTATTGTTTCCGGGGGGATATCCGATGCTGAAATCTGTTTGTCGCGCTGCGCTGGTGTTTCCCCTGTTGGCTGCTGCCGCGACGGCGGCTCCGACCGGGCAGGCGGCGCTGGAGGCACGACTCGATTCCGGCATTCATGCCGAGGATCAGGTGGGCTGGTTGAAACGCATGTCGTCGGCACCAAATCATGTCGGGTCCGCGCATAACAAGGCGAATGCGGAGGCCTCGCTGGCGCTGTTCAAAAGCTGGGGCTGGGAGGCCCGCATCGAGCAGTTCGACGTGCTGTATCCGACGCCGGTCAGCACCAAGGTCGAAATGGTTGCGCCGGAGCGCCTTGTGCTGGGCGGGCAGGAGCCATCCGTTGCTGGCGATGCGACCTCGGGCAACACCGTCGACGCCTTGCCGCCCTATGTTGCCTTTCAGGGGGACGGGGATGTCACCGGCGATCTGGTCTATGTCAATTACGGGATGCCCGCCGACTATGAAGCTTTGGCACGACGCGGCATCGATGTGCGCGGCAAGGTCGTCATTGCGCGTTACGGCGGTGGTTGGCGCGGGCTGAAGCCGCTGCTTGCCCAGAATGCTGGAGCGATTGGCTGTATTGTCTATTCTGACCCGAATGAGGATGGGTTCCGCGCCAGCGATGCCTATCCCAAGGGCGGCGCACGCCCCGACACGGGCGTTCAGCGCGGGTCGGTGCTCGATATGCCGATCTATCCGGGCGATCC
>JAYVLC010000153.1:0-6198 GCA_043759675.1 Sphingosinicellaceae bacterium | reverse complement strand
ACCATCACTGCCAGCCTCCAACCCGGCCAGAAGCTTGAATCAGAAACCAGCAGGCTTGGGAATCCCAATTCGATTCAAACGAAACTCATCCCGCTCTAGGGAACGCCTCCAGCCCCGCGCCTGCAAAGTCAGACTCTCAGGCGCAGCACCGAGCAGCGAAATATCATCCCGGATCAAATGGGGCGTTCGCCAGGGTGCGCCACAATGGTGGACAGGCCATGTCAAAAGCGGACATCAAAGGAGGCCTGCGCCCAGAAATTTCCTACGGCTTTTGTGTTTGCCGAAAATATTGGCGGAGCGAGAGGGATTCGAACCCTCGAAGGGCTTTCACCCTTACACACTTTCCAGGCGTGCGCCTTCAACCGCTCGGCCACCGCTCCGTTGGAGGGCGGGGCTTACAACGGGGAGTGCCCGCCGGTCCAGTATTTAACGTGCGGGCGGGGCAGGCTGCTGCCGCGCCAGCGGGATCGGAATGATCGACACGCCAAAAAGCTTCCACCGCCCGCTGGTCCACTGGTAATACAGGTCAAAACTGATGCTTGTCGGTCGGAGCCCGAACTGCCCGCGCAGTCGCAATACATCGGCGGCCGCCATCGCAGGCGGCGCGGTGAAGGTCGGGGTCAGCAATATCGTGTTGGCAAGGTCGATGTCCTGCTGCCGCAGCGATGAAAAAATGCCGGCGAGCTGGGCGGCATCGTTATTTGTCTGAAATCCTGGCGCGCCGAGGTCGCGCAGCACCGAATAATTGCCCGAGCGATTGGCCTGATCGATGGCGAGCATCGTGCTCCATACCATCTTCGAAAGCTCCATCGGACTCGGTACCGGGACCGCCGACGTCGCAGGCCGTGGCGGAGCGACGGGGGCGGGCTGCGCCGCCAGCGGCACGGCCATCACAATCAGCAAAGCCCCAAATAGCAGGCGGGCCGGGGCGATCTGCCCCGGCCCTCCCATTGTCGTCAGCAAAGTTACCAAGCGACCTGGAACCCGGCGCGGGCACCAACTTCGCCCGAATCAAGCCCGACACCCAGACCAGCCGAGACTGTCGCCATGTCGTTCACCCGTGCCGATACGGCCGAGCTGAACGCGCCACGGTTCTGGAAATAACCAAAGCCGCCCGACATGGCGAAGGTCGCGCCAGCCGGGATCGACGGTGTCTCCATCGCCAGTGCCATGGCAACACCTTCGTTGGCCGTGCGGATATCGCGGCGGTTGACGTCAGCAAGGTTGAACAGCGCTGCTGTCTGGCCCTGAAGCGTCGTGATCTGGCCCTGTGCCGTCGCGACCTGACCCTGCAGCGTGGTCACCGCTGGCAGCAACGTCGTATTGCGGCCAAGGACGCCGTTGGCATCCACGGTTGCAACGCCGACGGACGCGGCTGTCTGGGCCGCGGTGCTGGCCGTGATGTCACCGATCCGGACCGAACTGCCCGTCCCGCCGAGGACCACCTGATCATCAGCGGTTGCAGTCGCGCCAAAGCCGATCGCAGTTGATCGGGCACCTGAAGCAACCGTGTTCTTGCCGATAGCCGCCGACGAGACACCGCTCGCTGCTGCCTGATGGCCGACCGATACAGATGTGACCCCTGTGGCACGTGACTGCCAGCCAAAGGCTTGCGCCCCGGTCGCAGACGCCACCGATTCACCGCCGACCGCCGTAGAATGATGCCCTGATGACAGAGCCTGGTCACCGACGGCGACCGCATCTTCGGCCGTTGCCTGGGCCAGATTACCCACCGCAACCGAGGTGCCGAGCGACGCCGCACCCGATGGAGTAACGCCGTCAGAGGTGACCGCCCCGTTGCCGATTGCCACCGAACTGAGAGCGCCTGCGTTTGCGATATTACCAAATGCCGAAGAATTCACGCCCGAAGCAACAGAGCTTTTACCCACGGCAGTTGCTCGGACTGCGGAGGCATTGGCCTGATGTCCCGCAGCGGTTGCAAACTGCCCGGCCGCATTCGCTTGCCAGCCGAAGGCCTGCGCCCCGGTGCCCGTCGCTTTCGATTCACCGCCGACCGCAGTCGAGTGGAATCCGGATGCCAGCGCCTGATCACCAATCGCGACGGCATCTTCAGCCGTCGCCATGGCCAGATTGCCGACAGCAACCGATGTACCGAGCGAGGCCGCACCTGATGGTGTCACGCCAGAGGCGGTCACCGCTCCATCCCCGATCGCAACCGAGAGGGGCGCGGCAGCACTCGCGCCAGTACCGAGCATCACCTGGGTGAACGCGGGTGTCGCAAAGCACAGAGCTGTCGTTGCTGTCGCGGCAAGGAGGCCAATGCGACGTGAAATTAGCCGAGTCATGTGTCGTCTCCCATATTGATGCCTGTGATGGTCCCAAATCCCGGATCAAGCTAGGCGAGCATTTGGATTCAGGCAATGGCCAGATCGTCAGCGTTCCGTGCGGCTTCCAATTGTCGCAGTGGCGCTTCGGTCGCTGCTGATCGAGCACCGGTGGAGGTACCGGTTGTTGGGCAGCGCAACGGCCACAAAAAGCGGGAGCGGACCCAATCCACCCCCGCCTGCTTCGCAAGTCACCCCTCCCGGTGAAGGGCGTTCCTTTACGCGCTGTAATACATATCAAATTCCACTGGTGCCGGGGTCATTTCCCAGCGGGCGACTTCTTCCATCTTCAGTTCAATATAACTGTCGATCTGGTCGCTGGTGAACACGCCGCCCTTGGTGAATATCGCCTTCGACTTCGCTAGCACCTCCAGCGCCTCCCGCAGCGATGCGCAAACCGTTGGGACTTTTTTCAGCTCCTTGGGCGGCAGGTCATAGAGATTCTTGTCCATCGGCTGACCGGGGTGGATTTTGTTCTCGATGCCATCAAGCCCTGCCATCAGCAGCGCGGCATAGGCCAGATAGGGGTTGGCGGTTGCATCGGGGAAGCGCACCTCGACGCGACGGCTCTTGGACCCGGTGCCGTAGGGAATGCGGCACGATGCCGAGCGGTTGCGGCTTGAATATGCCAGCAGCACCGGTGCCTCATAGCCCGGAACCAGCCGCTTGTAGCTGTTGGTCGACGGGTTGGTGAAGGCATTCACCGCCTTGGCGTGCTTGATGATCCCACCGATGAAATACAGCGCCATTTCGCTGAGGCCGGCATAGCCATTGCCGGCAAATAAGGGCTTGTCCTTGTTCCAGATCGACAAATGGGTGTGCATCCCCGAGCCGTTGTCTTCCTTGATCGGCTTGGGCATGAAGGTCGCCGTCTTGCCATAGGCATGGGCAACCTGGTGCACGACATATTTGTAAATCTGCATCCGGTCGGCGGTCGTCACCAGTGTGCCGAATTCGAGCCCGAGTTCATGCTGGGCCGCTGCCACTTCATGGTGATGCTTGTCGCAGGGCAGGCCCATTTCAAGCATGGTGGAGACCATTTCGGCGCGAAGGTCGACGGCGCTGTCAACCGGCGCGACCGGGAAATACCCGCCTTTGGCGCGCGGGCGATGGCCCATATTGCCCTCGGCATAGGCCGTCCCGGTGTTGGTCGGCAGTTCGATGTCATCAAGCGAATAGCTGCCCTCGTTGTACGACAGCTTGAACTGCACGTTATCGAACACAAAGAATTCGGCCTCCGGGCCGACATAGGCGGTGTCGCCGATGCCGGTCGTCTTCAGATACGCCTCGGCGCGCTTCGCGGTCGAGCGCGGGTCACGGGCATAAAGCTCGCCGGTCGAGGGTTCCACGATATCGCAGATCAGGATCATCATCGGGGTGGCCGAGAAGGGGTCGAAATAGACCGCGTCCAGATCGGCCTTCAGGATCATGTCGGATTCGTTGATCGCCTTCCAGCCGGCGATCGACGAGCCATCGAACATGAAGCCGTCCTCCAACATATCCTCGGTCACGGCGCGTTGCGCCATCGTCAGATGCTGCCACTTGCCGCGCGGGTCGGTGAACCGGAGATCGACCCAATCGATTTCCTTGTCCTTGATCATTTTCAGGATATCGTTCGGCTTGTTGGCCATGTGGTGGTTCCCTTATTCGCTGTTTGGTAAATGGATTGAACTAGATAGCGTCGCTGTCGCGTTCGCCGGTGCGGATACGGATTGCCGTCTCAACCGGGGTCACGAAAATCTTGCCGTCACCGATGCGCCCGGTGCGGGCGGCGTTGGCGATGGCTTCCAGCACCCGCTCAACCTGATTGTCGTCAACGACGACCTCCAGTTTCACCTTGGGCAGGAAATCGACGATATATTCAGCGCCCCTGTAAAGCTCGGTATGGCCTTTCTGTCGGCCAAAACCCTTGGCCTCGACAACGGTGATGCCGGACACGCCGACCTCGTGAAGCGCCTCCTTCACTTCGTCGAGCTTGAATGGCTTGATGATCGCTTCGATCTTTTTCACGAGACTTGGCCCCTAACAGAAGATGCACGGTCGAGCGTGCGTCCCAACGCCCACTTCACAGCGCGCGTTCTACCCAGCGCGCGTTCGACCCAGCGCGTTGTGCACGGTTCGTGCCAGTCAGCCCCCCCTTTGCGCAAGGGGGGATTTGGGACCCGGCACTGCTCAGTCGCGCGGCAGGTGCCGATTTTTCAGGCACGATCCCGGATCAAGCGCCTGTTGCGGCCCTGCTCGAGGCCCTATCGGACGCCGCTCGCCTTGACGGTTGGCAGGTGGGGCCGTATCTGCGCTGCCTGCGGGTGGCGATCGTAGCTCAATTGGTTAGAGCGCCGGTTTGTGGTACCGGAGGTTGCGGGTTCAATCCCCGTCGATCGCCCCAGCCCGCCTTTTCGACATTTTGGCGATTTTCTCCCGGCAAAGCCCGAAGGGTCACCCACGTTGCCCGGTTTTTGCGCATTCTGAGCCGACAAGGCCCAATGATTGGGCAGAACCGGGCGATTTGTGCGATCCATCGGACGATCCGGACGCTGCCATGCATGGCACAAATCATGCAGGCAGCCGGGACATCCCGCGGAGACGGGTGAGCAGGCTTTTGGGGGACAGGATGGGCAAGTTTGGGGCACGGGGGGGCGCGGCTGCTATCGCGGTGTTGGCAGCGGCGACGCCTGCATCGGCGCAAACACTCAATAGTGGTGACACGGCCTGGATGCTGACAGCCTCGACGCTGGTGCTGTTCATGATGCTGCCGGGCCTGGCGCTGTTCTATGGCGGGCTAGTGCGGGCAAAGAACCTGTTGTCGATCTTCATGCAGTGTTTTGCGATTTGCTGCGTGGTGTCGCTGATCTGGGCGGCCTTTGGCTATAGCCTGACCTACGCGGGCGATGCGCCGTGGATTGGTGGCCTCGGCAATGCCTTTCTGGCCAACCTCAGCCCGGTGCGGGCCGGAACCACGATGCCGGAATCGGTATTCGCGCTGTACCAGATGATGTTTGCGATCATTACGCCGGCGCTGATCATCGGCGCGTTTCCCGAACGCGCGAAATTTGGATTTACATTGGCGTTCAGCGCGCTTTGGGTGACGATTGTCTATGTGCCCGTTGCACATTGGGTTTGGGGCGGCGGCTGGCTGGCATCTGCGGGGGTGCGTGACTTTGCCGGTGGCATCGTCGTGCATACGACGGCCGGGATATCGGCACTGGTTGCAGCGCTGATGCTCGGGGTTCGCCGCGGGTTTCCGGGACAAATGGTGCCGCCGCATAGCCCGCCACTGACGATGATCGGGGCTGCAATGCTTTGGGTTGGCTGGTTCGGCTTCAACGGCGGCAGCGCATCGGCGGCAGGTGCGAGCGCCGGGTCGGCCATTCTCGCCACCCATCTGGCGGCCTGCGCGGGTGGGCTGGCCTGGATGGTGATCGAGTGGCGTCAGCATCGACCAACGACCGTTGGCATCGCCACTGGCTGTGTGGCCGGTCTGGCGACCATCACGCCGGCTGCAGGCTATGTCGGGCCGCTTGGCGCAATGGTGATCGGGGCAGCCGGTGGGCTGGTCTGCTACGCGGCAACGGTGTTCTTCAAGTCCAGGCTGAAGATCGATGACACGCTGGATGTGTTCACCGTGCACGGTGTTGGCGGCGCAGTGGGGTCGGTGCTGGTTGCACCCTTTGCGCTTGTGGTGCTCGGTGGCACCGGCCTGCCTGGCGCGGATTCACTTGGCGGCCAATTCCAGGCCCAGCTGCTCGGCGTCGGTGTCGCGCTCCTGTGGTCCGCTGCTGCGACGTGGCTGATCATCAGGCTGCTGCGCCTGTTTGGACCGGTCCGGGTCGATGAGGAGGCTGAGTTCAACGGC
>JAYVLC010000152.1:0-4360 GCA_043759675.1 Sphingosinicellaceae bacterium | reverse complement strand
GGATGCGGGCGACCCACCCCAACCCTCCCTGCAAACAGGGAGGGAGCAGACGACGCTCGCCGCACTCCATCGTCATTCCCGCGCAGGCGGGAACCCAGTCCTCAATCAGCCCCGCAGCGATCGAGTAGCACATCAAGCTGGGTTCTCAGGATTGCTACGGCTCAATTGGTGCGAAGTGTTCAACCAGGTTTTTACGCAGTACGCGGGCTGAGTTAACGCTGGCGACGTAGTCCACGCCAATACGAAATACTTTGGCATCATTCCTATCCAGAGCCTTGCCGCCAACTTCTCGTATTATAGCATCCAGTAAATCAAAACGCTGCGTCATGGCCATCAACGCGAAAAGGCGGGAAGCTGGTATCCTGAACATTCTCCTTGCTTCGCTCGCGTAGGCGTTCAGCATATGCACAGAGACTTCTTCGCCCAAGATGTAGGACAACGTCGCTGCAACCTCCGCTCGGTCCATCTCTTTCAGGCACCGTGCAACCGCTGACGAAATCAGTTGATCGAAATCCCCTAGTTCGCGTTCGGCGTAATCAAGGGCACGCACATGCCAGACGTCGTGCAGCCATTTGTCCGAGAGTTTTGACTTGCGCTTTCCCATAGTCTCCACCCCAGTTTTGTTCTCGTGCGATTTGATGTTTGGTTGAGACACAAGTCAATCAATTTTGAGTAGCCTCGAAAGGTTTGGCACCAAGCGGGTACGACCAGTGCTTATTGCGCGCCAGCGCTAACCAGCAAGTCGCCTCTCCCTTATCCGGCAGGGCGGTGCTACATCCCCCTCATGGCCTCCACCCCCGCAACCCCGCATCTCTATCTCATCGACGGCTCGGGCTATATTTTCCGGGCCTATCACCGGCTGCCGCCGCTGACCAATGTTCACGGCCAGCCGGTCGGGGCGGTTTATGGCTATACGACGATGTTGTGGAAGCTGGCCGATGCGCTGCACAAGGCCGATGGGCCGACGCATATGGCGGTCATTCTTGATGCGTCGGGCAAGTCGTTCCGCAACGATCTGTACCCGCTATATAAGGCGCACCGGCCACCGGCGCCGGAGGATCTGGTCCCGCAATTCCCGATGATACGCGATGCGACGCGGGCATTTTCGCTGCCCTGCATCGAGCAAATGGGGCTCGAGGCCGATGACCTGATCGCCTCCTACACGCGCGCGGCGGTTGATGCCGGGTGGCAGGTCACCGTGGTCTCGACTGACAAGGATCTGATGCAGCTGATCCAACCGGGCGTCGATATGCTCGATCCGATGAAGAGCGAACGGCTGGGTCCCGAGGCGGTGGTCGAAAAGTTCGGCGTGCTGCCCGAAGCGCTTGGCGATGTGCTCGGCCTGATGGGCGACAGCGCCGACAATGTGCCAGGCGTGCCGGGCATCGGGCCAAAGACGGCGGCAAAGCTGATCCAGGAACATGGGACAATCGAGGCGGTGCTGGCCGCAGCGCCTGCGATGAAGCCGTCGAAGATGCGCGACAATCTGATCGAATTCGCCGATCAGGCGCGGCTGAGCCGGGTGCTGGTGACGTTGAAGGAAGACGCCGACCTGCCGGAGCCGCTCGACGGGTTGCTGCTTGGCGCAATTCCAAAGCCGCCGTTGCAAGCGTTTCTTGAACATCATGGCTTTGCCTCACTGCTGAAGAAGCTCGGTGCGGAGGCGGGCGGACCTGACCGGCAGACGATGAGCCTGATCCGGCAGGAGGCGCGTGTCGCCGCCGAACCCGAAGCCGCCAAGCCCGTGCAATTGCCGTTCGACCGCGACGCCTACGCTTGCGTGCAGACTGTCGAGGCGCTGGATGCATGGATTGCCGAAGCCCGGGCGGCGGGAATCATTGCGGTCGATACCGAGACAGATGCGCTCGATTCGATGCGGGCTGGCCTTGTTGGCGTGAGCCTTGCCACCGCGCCGAACCGCGCCTGCTATATCCCGCTGGCGCATGGCGGCGGCGACCTGCTGGCCGAAACACCGTTGCAGATCCCGATGGCAGTGGCGATGGCACGCCTGAAGCCGCTGTTGGAGGACCCGGCGATTGCCAAGGTTGGTCACAATATCAAATATGACCTCAACGTGTTGGCGCGATATGGCATCGCGGTTGCGCCGTTGCACGACACGATGGTGATGAGTTTTGACCTTGATGCCGGGCTGCGCAACCACGGCATGGATGACCTCGCGCTTGAGCATCTTGGGCATAGCTGCATCGCGTTCAAGGATGTCTGCGGCACGGGTAAAGCCGCCCTGTCGTTCGGGCAGGTGGCGATCAAGGCCGCGACCGCCTATGCCGCCGAGGATGCAGACGTAACACTGCGACTGTACCGGCACCTTGCGCCGCGTCTGTCGGCGGATCGGGTCACCCGGGTGTATGAGACGATTGATCGGCCTCTGGTCCCGGTTCTGGCTGAGATGGAGCGGCAGGGCATCCGGGTTGACCGCGAGGAACTGGCGCGGATGTCCGCAGAATTCTCCGTCGGGATCGGGGCGCTGGAACTTGAAATCCACGGCCTTGCCGGTCAGCCGTTCACCGTTGGCAGCCCCAAGCAACTGGGGGAAATCCTGTTCGGGAAAATGGGACTGAAGGGCGGGCGCAAGGGCAAGTCCGGGGACTATTCAACCGATGTGACCGTGCTTGAACGCTTGGCCGAAGACGGGATTGAGATTGCGCGCAAGGTGCTTGAGTGGCGGCAGCTGTCAAAACTCAAATCAACCTACACCGATGCGTTGCAGGAGCAGATCAACCCGGCGACGGGCCGGGTCCACACCAGTTACGGCCTGACCGGCGCGCAGACCGGGCGGCTTAGCTCCAACGATCCCAATTTGCAGAACATCCCAATCCGTAGCGCGGCCGGCAGGCGTATCCGGGAGGCGTTTATCGCCGAGCCGGGGCATGTGCTGCTGTCCGCCGACTATAGCCAGATCGAGTTGCGGCTGGCGGCGCATATGGCCGATGTCCCGGCGCTGAAAGCGGCGTTTGCCAATGGCGACGATATCCACAGCCTGACTGCAATGGAGTTGTTTGGCGAAGTCAACCGCGACACGCGCGGGCGGGCCAAGACCATCAATTTTTCGATCCTTTATGGCATCTCGCGCTGGGGGCTTGGGCAGCGGCTCGGGATTTCAGCGGACGAAGCACAGGCGATGATCGACCGCTATTTTGAGCGGTTTCCCGGGATCAACCGCTATATTGCCGAGACGCTGGACACCGTGCGCGACGCCGGGTTCACCACGACCCTATTCGGGCGCAAGACCCATTTCTCCCGGATCACATCGTCGAACCAGACAGAGCGACAGGGCAGCGAGCGCGCCGCAATCAACGCACCGATCCAGGGCACCAGCGCTGATATCATCAAGCGGGCAATGATCCGGATGCCAGCAGCGTTGGTGGCCGCGGGCCTGCACGGCACCCGCATGTTGCTGCAGGTGCACGACGAATTGGTGTTCGAGGTGCCGGACGGCGAAGTTGAGGGCGCCACCACGGTTATCCGTAACGTCATGGCGAATGCAGCGGAACCCGCCGTCGTCCTGTCAGTGCCGCTTGGGGTGGACATTGGAACTGGGACGAGCTGGGGCGCGGCCCACTGAGCCCGCGCAGCAGCCGGATACAAAAAAAACGGGCGGACCATGATGGCCCGCCCGTTTTTGTATCCGGCTGTTCTTGCGTCAGGCGCGACGGCGGCGGGCGAGGCCGATCCCGAGGATGCCGAGGCCGAGGAGGCCAAGTGCTGCCGGTTCCGGCACGGGCGGTGTGTAGCCCTGAACTTGGAAGACCTGATCCTGCTTCCCGACCTTGTAGAAGGAGAACAGGTTGGCCAGCTGCGGTCCGCCGGCGCTGGTGATCGCGTTGATGTAGCTCTGGGCGAGCGGCACGACGGTGTTGTCATAGCCGATAAAGCGCGCCGAGCCGGTGCTGACGTCGTAGGTGCCCGAGGTTTCCTTGACGATCTCCCAGATGGCCAACTGGATGGCCTGAGCTTTCTGCAGAGTGCTGTAGGTTGGCAGAACGGGCTGGAAGCGGGCGAACAATTCGTTGACGAGCTGAGCGCGGGTCGCACCCATGCCGCCATCTGCCGTGTTGCCCTGTGCAATGCTACCAATGTCGTACAGCGTCGCCGGCGACGAAACATATTCGGTCGGCTCGACGCACCAAGAATAGATGATCGAGCTGGTCAGGCCGGGGAAGTTGGTGCTGACGAGGTCAAAGGCCAGCATGCCAGCTCCGACGGTGCTCCAGCTACCACCCGAGTTGAGTGACATCTGCGCCGTGCCGTAGCGCGACGCACCCTGATCAAATGTCGCGGTGATCGTGCTGGCGCTTGCCGCCATCGGCGCGGCAGCAACAGCGACCCCAACCAGCATCTT
>JAYVLC010000151.1:0-7669 GCA_043759675.1 Sphingosinicellaceae bacterium | reverse complement strand
ATGCAGAGACAAACAGGGTGAGCATCGCCAGTCTCTAGCCGATATTGACCGGGAACCCCACCCCTGACCGTCCCTGGCTAAAGGTCGGGTGGCGCAATTCCAGCGCGCGCGTGGGCGGCGACCAATGTGTTGCGCAACAGCACGGCAATCGTCATCGGGCCAACGCCGCCGGGGACGGGTGTGAGAAATCCGGCCATCTCGGCCGCTTCGGCAAAGGCAACGTCGCCGATCAGCCGGGTCTTGTCGCCGTTGGCGATCCGGTTGATGCCGACGTCGATGACCGCTGCACCGGGTTTCAGCCAGCTGCCCCGGATCATCTCAGGTCGTCCGACGGCGGCAATGACGATGTCCGCGCGGCGGACCACATCGGCGAGGTTGCGCGTCCGGGAATGGGCGATTGTGACCGTGCAGCTTTCGGCCAGCAACAGTTGCGCCATCGGTTTGCCGACCAGATTGGACCGACCGACGATCACGGCATCAAGGCCGGACAGGTCGCCCAGCGCGTCCTTCAGCAGCATCAGGCAGCCGAGCGGCGTGCAGGGGACCATACCGGTCCGTCCGGCGACCAGGCGGCCAATGCTGACCGGGTGCAGTCCGTCAACGTCCTTCGCCGGATCAATCGCCTCGATCACCGCGATCTCGCGGATGTGCGCCGGGGCCGGAAGCTGCACGAGAATCCCGTCAACGCGGTCATCGGCATTCAGGCGGCGGACGAGCATCAGCAGATCGGCCTCCGACGTTTCGCCAGGTAGGCGGTGCTCGAAGGAGTCCATTCCCGCAGCGGTTGTCGCAAGACCCTTGTTGCGAACATAGACCTGGCTTGCGGCGTCGTCGCCAACCAGCACCACCGCCAGCCCCGGTCGGCGGCCAGCCGCTGCGGCAAAGGCGGGAACGGCGGCGGCAACGCGCGCGCGCAACCCTTCTGCAAACGCTTTGCCGTCGATGATTTGCGCCGTCATCCGCCATTCCTTGTTGGTGCACCCAGCCGCAGGGTGATCGCAGCGCCGTCAACGGGTGCCCAGGCCGACATCAGTTGAGCAGCAGGTCACTCCCGACGCCGCTCAGCAGCATCTGCCCGCCTTTGAACGCGATGAACAGTAACAGCGGCGACAGGTCGATGCCGCCGAGATCTGGCATGATGCGCCGGATCGGGCGCAGCATCGGATCGAACAATCGGTCGAGGCCGCGCACCACGCCGCGCACGAACTCATTGTGGGTGTTGATGACATTGAACGCGACCAGCCACGAGATAATTGCATAGGCGATGAGCAGCCAAATCCCGACCTGCAGAACCAAGATCAAGATGCTGATCAATGCGCCCAAAGTTCCGGCCATGCTGTTCTCCCATCACGATGCGTGGAATCTAGGGTGTCAGTCGCCGTGCTGCAATGGCGCAGCCGCCAAAACCAAAACGACCGCCGCCCCGGTGGGAACGACGGCCGTTTGCTGGAAGGTTCTGAGCTAAAGCGTCTGGATTGACGTTGCCGCCATCTTGCCGCGGCGGTCCTGCTCAAGTTCAAAGCTGATCCGCTGACCGTCACCGAGGTCGCGCATGCCCGAGCGCTCAACCGCCGAGATATGGACGAACGCGTCAGGCTGGCCATCATCACGCTGGATGAAGCCGAAGCCCTTCTGGCCGTTGAAGAATTTCACGGTGCCCTCGTAGCGGGTACCGTCCGACGGGATCCGGTCGCCACGATCGCCGCCAAAGCCGCCGCCTGCACCACCTGGTGCTGCGCGCGGAGGCCGGTCTTCAAAGCTGCGCTCGCTGCGTTCGCGCGGTGCGACAATGTCGCCCTCAATCACGATATCGGTAGCCGAGATACGACCGTTGCGGTCGGTCAGCGTGAACGCCAGCTTCTGGCCTTCACCGAGTTCGCGCAGGCCGATCTGTTCGACCGCCGAAATATGGACGAAAACGTCCTCGGCACCGTCATCGCGAACCACAAAGCCGAAGCCCTTGGCTGCATTGAAGAATTTTACGGTTCCGGTCGCCGTGCCAACCGCGATGCCGGGTGAAAATCCGCCGCCGCCGCCAGCACGCGGTGCGCCGCCGAAGCGATCTCCGCCACCTGCGCCGCCACCAAAGCGTGGTGCACCAGCGCCGCCGCCACCGAAGCGATCACCGCCGCCGCCGCCACCGCCGCCAAAGCCACCGCGACCGCTGCCGCGCGGCTCAAAGGGATCAAAACCACCGCGATCTGAATCAAATCCACGCTCGCGCTTGTCGAAGCCGCCGCCCCTGCGGGACCCGCGCCCGCCTTTATCGAAGGTCATTGTAAAAACAGTCTTTCGTATCTCTTGTCAGTAACGACGGCCCGTCTTGCCGCCGTTTGGCATCAACGCCCGTGGCCAGCAAAGGCTGCGCCAATCAAGGCCCATAGCCGAAAATATGATTCAATGCGAGCGACTTATCCCCAGCTTTGGAATGGCCTGCCGGGGCTGGTGTTTGGGCAACAGTTGCCGATCAGCTTTGCCTGACCAATGTCCCGGCACCGCGTCTGGTGAAAATCTCGAGCAGCATCGAATGTCCGATCCGGCCATCGAGGATGACCGCCGCATCAACGCCGCCATTGACAGCCGTTACGCAGGTTTCGATCTTGGGGATCATGCCGCCGCTGATCGTACCGTCGTCGACTAGGCCGGAGATATCGCCGGGTGTCAGGTCGGTCAGCAGCCCGCCATCCTTGTCGAGGACGCCAGCCACGTCGGTGAGGAGGAACAGCCGCGAGGCACCGACGGCTGCGGCAATCGCGCCCGCCATTGTGTCTGCGTTGATATTGTAGGTCGCGCCGTCGCTGCCCGCTGCGACGGGCGCGATCACCGGAATGACATTCTGTGCGGTCAAGACATCGAGAATCCGCCGGTCGATGATCTCGGGCTCGCCGACGAACCCAAGGTCGACGGCCTGCTCGATCATGCTGCCAGGGTCGCGGCTGCTCCGCGCCAGTTTTTTGGCGGTGACGAGATGTGCGTCCTTGCCACTGATGCCGACAGCGGTTCCGCCAGCGCGGTTGATCCACGCCACCAAGTCTTTGTTGATTGCACCAAGCACCATTTCGGCAACCTCGGCGGTTGCGGCATCGGTAACCCGCAGTCCATCGACGAACTCTGACTTGATCCCGAGCCGGGTCAGCATCGCGCCGATCTGCGGGCCACCACCGTGCACGACGACCGGGTTGATCCCGACCGCTTTCAGCAGCACGATGTCTTCGGCGAAAGCCTGTGCCAGCGCCGGGTCGCCCATGGCATGGCCGCCATATTTCACGACGAAGGTCTTGCCGGCATATTGCTGCAGATAGGGGAGGGCCTCGACAAGTGTCTCGACCTTTGAGAGCATTTCGGGAGCGGGGGCATGATCCATCGCGGTCGCATAGCGACGGCAGGCAGGTGGGGCAAGGAATGAGCGCTCGGATTGACGGCGGGCAACTATCATTTCATTGTCGGTTCGCACCAAATGGAGGGCCATATGATGTTTAGGCTTTTTCTCGCCGCAGCCGCGCTCTGCATTACCCTTCCGCTAAATGCAGCCGCGCCGACGAGTATCGTTGGCCCTGAATACATCGGTGCTTTCGAAGGGGTCGTGAGTGGTGTGCGGCTACCGCTTGAGCGTGTTATGATCGAAAACAAACTTAAGCTTGCCGCAATGGGGTTAGGTGGCGGGTCGCAAGTTTTGCGAGCTCCCGGCGAGCGATCACCATTGAGACTTCAGCGTGGCGTGACTGTCGAATTCGTAGTGCATGTCGAGTCGCAACAGGTCGATCCGAATGAACAGATCGGCTTTTATCGGATGACCTCAAAAAAGGGATGGCGGGAGGTCAAGACCACGAACTATGGCGCTTTTCGTGGTCCAAGCAGTACCGTGGCACAGTATGCTGTTCCATTTTCAGCCGTGAAATTGGGGTCATCATATTTCCGCATTACAGCGGTTGGCGAACTTCCTGCGGGTGAGTATTTGTTGAAGATCAATCGCCGAGATATCAATGCATTTGCCTTGCAAGCAAGCGATGCGGGTTACCTTTTCGGGATTGATTAGCAATAGCGGGACACATTGAGCACAGGATATTCGGGCACGCCGCTGGGGAAGAAGCTCGGCGTTGTCGATGCGCAGCGGACTTGGCGACTGGCGATGCCTGACAGCGTGGCAGCTGAGATCGCTACCGAAGGGGCCAACCCGTTGCTTCTGGACGCGCCGGGTGCCGGTCTTGATTTGGCGCATGTCTTCGTGACCTCTCGCACCGAACTTGCCACCCGCTTGGTCGAACTCCGCCATCTGCTTACGCCAACCGGCATGATCTGGGTGTCGTGGCCAAAGAAGGCGGCGAAAGTACCAACCGACATCACCGAGGACACGATCCGGGAGGTCGCCCTGCCGATGGGCTATGTCGACGTGAAGGTCTGCGCGGTCGATGCAGTCTGGAGCGGCCTGAAGCTGGTGATCAGGAAGACCGAGCGCTGAAGTTGAGCACAAGCGTGCCGCCGACCGGAACGGCGTCCCAGCGCTGGGTCAGGTCGGCCATGCGGGCGCGGATCGCCGCGATGGCCGCAGCATCGATGGCAATCGCCGGGTGACCCCGCGCCTCGCAGGTCAGCTCATACAGGCCGATCAGTTCGGCGGTGTCGGCGGGGCCGCTCCATGCCTCGGCCTGGATCGTCTCGACCAGCCGCTCGATCGCCTCTTCGGAGACGCCGCCCGGCGTGAAGGTTACCGGCACCCCGCTTGCCACCATCCCGAGGAAGCCGCGCGCAGCAAGCACGCTCTCCACCGCGAAATGCACCATGTCGTGCGGGATGATGCGCTGCTTCGGGCAGTCGATGCGCGGCAGTGCGCTGCCATAAGCGCGCAGGATGTCGAGCCAGTCGGTCTTGGCCGGTCCCTTGGTGAAGGTCAGCTTCATGCGGCGAGTTCGGCGGGAGTGGCGACGTGCAGGTGCGGGAATAGCGGCACGAAATCGCGGATATTCCAGGTCGCGATGGTGTCGGCTCCAAACGCTTCGCCGGTCGCGCCGATCAGGAAGTCGTAGAATAACGGCCCACGACCGATAGGCGCGAATCGCCGGAGCGCTGCCAGAGTTTGCGCTGCATCGAGCGTGACAATCGTGAAGCGCTTGGCCAATGAGTCGATCATGGCCGTCGCCTCCTCACCTGACCAACCATAAGGCTTGGGGCGCGTAAGTCCGGAGAAGGCCTCAGCCAGACTATGGGCCGCGATCAATGCGGAACGGCTATCGAGCCGACCGACAAGCTCTGCCGATTCCCCATGGTGCGGGTGCCCTCCCAGCGCTCCGGCAACCAGCACATTGGTATCCAGCAGGATCATTCGCGGAAGAGGTCACGAGACCGATCAGCGTTGATCACTGTATTGATTTCGCGGAGCGAGGTCCGCTTTCCTGCAGGCGGCATGACCCACAGATCGCCCTTTCGAACCAGACGCCCAATGCGCTCGATGGGACGCTGGGGTTCGTAAAATGCAGCGGCCTCCTCCAGAAAGCGTGTCGCACTCATGCCGGTACGAGCAGTGACTTCGTCGACCCGGCGCTTGAGTGCGTCGGAGCGAACATTGATCTGAGCTTGCCGGTTCGTTGTCATCGCTCGAACATATGGCCGAGCATACCGATTGTCTAGCCAATTCCGCAAAGTGGCTAGCGCGTCGGCACCGGCTCCGCACCGCTGTAATCGTAAAAGCCGCGCCCGCTCTTCTTCCCGCACCAGCCGGCCTCGACATATTTCACGAGCAGCGGCGCGGGGCGGTATTTCGGGTCGCCGGTCCCGTCCTGCATGACGCGCATGATCGCAAGCAGCGTGTCGAGGCCGACGAAATCCGCCAGCGTCAGCGGTCCCATCGGGTGGTTCGCCCCGAGTTTCAGCCCCGCGTCGATATCGGCGACCGAGCCGACGCCCTCGCCCAGTGCGAAGATCGCCTCGTTGAGCATCGGGCACAGCACGCGGTTGACGATGAACGCGGGCGCATCGGCCGCTTCGATCGCCGTCTTGCCGAGTTTGGCGGCAAAGGCGTGCAGCGCTGCCGTGGTCTCGTCCGATGTCGCGAGGCCCGGGATGATCTCGATCAGCGCCATCAGCGGCACGGGGTTGAAGAAATGGACGCCCGCAAACCGGTCGGGCCGGTCGGTGACGGCGGCGAGCTTGGTGATCGAGATCGACGAGGTATTGCTGACGAGAATCGCCGCCGGTTTCAGCTTGGGGCACAGGTCGACGAAGATTTTGCGCTTCAGCTCCTCATTCTCGGTCGCGGCCTCCACGACGAGATCGGCATCGGCGAACCGCCCTGTATCGGTCGTCAACACGATCCGTGCCAGTGCCGCATCGCGGTCGGCGGCCGCCAATGTCCCCTTTGACACCTGCCGGGCCATGTTCCTTTCAATGGTGGCGCGGCCTGCCTCTGCCCGTTCCATGGTCACATCGGACAGGATGACCGCATAGCCCGCATGCGCCGCGACATGGGCGATGCCGTTGCCCATGAGGCCCGCGCCGATGACACCGATGACCTGCACGCGTCAGAGCTTCGATGTCATCTCGGGCACGATCTGGAACAGGTCGCCGACAATGCCGAAGTCTGCGACCTGGAAGATCGGGGCGTCCTCGTCCTTGTTGATCGCGACGATGACCTTCGAATCCTTCATGCCCGCGAGATGTTGGATCGCGCCCGAGATACCGGCGGCGATATAAAGACCGGGTGCGACGATCTTGCCGGTCTGGCCGACCTGATAGTCGTTGGGGACATAGCCCGCGTCGACCGCAGCGCGCGATGCCCCGACAGCGGCCCCAAGCTTGTCGGCCAGCGGTTCGATGATCTCGTGGAACTTCTCGGCCGACCCGAGCGCCCGCCCGCCCGACACGATGATCTTGGCTCCGGTCAGCTCGGGGCGCTCGCTTTTGGAGAGTTCAGCGCCGACGAACGTTGACAGACCCGATTCGCTCGCGCCGCCCACCGCCTCGACACTCGCCGAACCGCCGGTCGCCGCAGCCTTGACGAACGACGTCGGGCGGATGGTCAGGATTTTCTTCGCGTCGCCCGACTTGACCGTGGCGATGGCCTGTCCGCCGTAGATCGGCCGTTCGAACGTGTCGGCGGACTCGATGGTCATGACGTCCGAAATCTGCGCGACATCCAGCAGCGCCGCCACGCGCGGCAGCACATTCTTGCCGCGCGTCGTCGCAGGCGCAATCAGCGCATCATAATTTGCCATGAGGCCAACGATCAGCGGCGCGAGATTTTCGGCCAGCGCATGTTCAATCTCGGCGGCATCCGCGAGCAGCACCTTCGATACGCCGGAGATTTTTGCAGCGGCATCGGCAACTCCGGCCGCTCCCTTGCCTGCGACCAGCACATGCACATTACCGCCAAATTGTCCGGCAGCGGTCACGGCGGCCAGTGTGGCATCCTTCAGACTGGCATTGTCATGTTCAGCGAGAACCAGAACGCTCATCCGATCACTCCCACGGTCTTTAGATTCTCGATCAGCTCATCGACGGTCTTGACCTTGATACCGGCCTGGCGCTTGGCGGGCTCCGAGACCTTGACGATGGTCAGGCGCGGCGTGACATCGACGCCGTAATCGGCGGGTGTCTTTGGCGCGATCGGCTTCGACTTGGCCTTCATGATGTTCGGCAGCGACGCATAGCGCGGCTCGTTCAGCCGCAGGTCTGT
>JAYVLC010000150.1:0-3113 GCA_043759675.1 Sphingosinicellaceae bacterium | reverse complement strand
GCCTGGCTCATGCACCGGTTGGCTGCCATGGTCGCGGCGAGGTCGGTGCTGCCATTGTCGCAGACTGATCGAACTGCGGTGCCGATGCGCCGGTTGAGCGTTGCGCGGCCTGCCGCCGAGTCGAGCTTGAGGTCGGCATAGCTGACCCGGACTGACACCGACCCGGTGCTCTGGGCGTTGACGGTGCTGGCGACGAACGAGGTGGCGGCGATGGCGATGGCGAGGATGGTCTTCATGGTCTGTCTCCCTTGGGACCCTTGGGGTTCCGCCCCCTCGGTGTCTGGGACCTTGATAGGAAGCGACCGTCAACCGAGCGGCGAAGCCAGCGTCAATCCATCGTTAATTGTACGTCAAAAGCGCATTCGCGACCGGTCTGGCAGGTGATTTCCGGAATTTTGTTGGCGATAGTTGCGCCATGGTCGCCTTCCCACTTTACCAACTGGCATGTGCAGAGCCGCTCGCGCATAATGATAATGCGCCGGGAGGGGGGGACACCGACTCGCCAATGACCAACGCCTATCGCCTGACGCTGTTCGGGACGAT
This sequence comes from Sphingosinicellaceae bacterium, assembly GCA_043759675.1. Classification (GTDB taxonomy): domain Bacteria; phylum Pseudomonadota; class Alphaproteobacteria; order Sphingomonadales; family Sphingomonadaceae; genus JADCGM01. The sequence goes on along the minus strand of JAYVLC010000150.1, from coordinate 2,570 downwards.
CACGCTGTGCGATCCGGCGGGTCGGCCGGTCCTGCTTGGTCGACGCGCCCTTGGGGTGCTCGCGACGCTCGCCTTGTCGCGCGGGCGGCGCGCGACCCGTGACAGGATATGCGCGCTGCTGTGGCCGGACCGGGGACCGGCACAGGCCCGTGCCAGCCTGCGCCAGTGCACGCTGGAGCTGCGCAGCATGACCGGCGGTGCCGCGGCCTGGCTTGGCACTTCGCGCGATGAACTGTGGCTCGACCCGGCGTCGGGACTGATCGTTGATCTCGACATGGTCGAGGCTGCGGCGGGTTTGGACCTTGCAGGAGCGGTTGCAGGACTCGGCGATGATGCGCTCGCCGCTGGCCCTGAGCTCGGCGGCGAGTTCGGGGACTGGCTGGCCGGGATCAGGGCAGCGGTCGATGGGCGGCTGGCCGCCACGGTCCATGCCGAGCTTGCGCGCACGGCCGGCCACAATGATTGGCCGGCCGTTGCGACGTTGGCCGATGCTTGGAGCGCGCGGGATCCGCTCGATGAGGTGACCGTTGAGGCCGGACTCAAGGCCGATCTGGCGATGGACGTGCCTGCACTGGCGCAGCTGAGACTTCGGCGTCACGCCGATGCGCTCGACCGCGACGGCCTTGGTCGCCCGTCGCAGCGGCTGACCACCCTGCTGGAGGAGCCGGACGGCGGGCCGCGCTCCCGTGCCACGGTGGCAGCCGAGCGGGATCAGCGTCCCAGGATCGCGGTGCTCGCGTTCGACAACCTGTCGGGCGATGCCGACATGAACTGGTTCTCTGACGGCGTGTCCGAAGAAATTCTCCAGGGCATCGCGCGCAATCCCGGCCTGACCGTCCTCGGTCGGGCAACCGCATTTCAGTTTCGCGGCAATGAGAAGGCAGCCGAATTCGTTGCGGGTCGGGTTGGGGTGAGCCATGTGCTCGACGGCTCGGTACGCCGGATCGGGGATCGGGTGCGGATTAATGTCAGCCTGATCGAGTGCGGCGGCCGGACGATGATCTGGTCCGACCGGTTCGATGGTCAGGTCGCCGATATGTTTGATCTCCAGGACCGGGTCGCGGCGTCAGTTGCGGAGGCGTTGAGCGTGGCGCTGACTCCGGCGGCCCCCGGCTACCGTGCCGATCCGATCGCCTATGACCTGTTCCTGCGCGCCCGCGACGGTTTCGGTATCGGCCGTCCGCGTCCGCAGGTCGTCCCGCTGCTGGAGCGAGCGGTTGCACGCGCCCCGGACTATGCCGCAGCCTGGGCAGGTCTTGCGGCTGCGCGGGCGCTTGAGCTGCGGTGGAGCCCTGATCAGGGCGAGTTTGCTGTCAAACGCGCTGCCGTCCTCGACGCTGCGGAGCGCGCGCTGGCGCTCGATGCGAACGCGGGCCTGGTCCATGTCGCCATGAGCCAGTTGCAACCGCTGGCGCATTATTCGGCGCGCCAGGACTTGCTGGACCGGGCGCTGGCTGCTGCGCCGCGCGATGCCCAAACGCTGGCACATTGCGCGGAACTTGCCGGCTGCACGGGGCGAACCCGTGACAGCCATCGCCTGCTGGCACGTGCCCATGAACTGGACCCGCTCGACCGCATGATCGCCAACAATTATCATGTCGCTCTGACCGATATCGGTCATTTGGCGGAGGCGTACGAGGGGTTTGCCCACATGCGCGCGCGCTGGCCGGACTTTCAGTGGGCCGTTACCTCGCCGCTGTTGATCGCAGCGATACGCGGCGACTGGGATTTGGCCGAGCCCCTGTACGCACCCTGCGCGGCAGATCCGAAGCGTCGGGTCATGATTGAAACAATTGATGCTCTGCGTGACCCGCGGCCTGACGTGTGCGCCACCCTCCTGGCCCGCAACCGTGCCGCAATGGCCGAAGGTGGGATGGTTGATGTCGGGCCGCTGATCGTCCTGCATACGCTCGGGCTTGCCGACGACATGTTCGACCTGATCGAACAATCATCCTTTGCGCACCTCTTCCGCGTTGATGGGGGCGCCCCCAATCGCGCCATCATCGGCTCGGCAGTCTTTGGCTCGATAAACGAACCGATGCGCCGCGACCGCCGCTTCCCCTTGCTCTGCGACAAGCTTGGACTGGGCGACTATTGGATTGAAAGCGGACGCTGGCCCGATTGTGCCGACGAGGCGCTGGGCTATGATTTCCGGGCGGCGGTCCACGCCGCCGCCGCGCGGCGCGTTTCAGCATGAATGCGCCGCCGCTCGCTTATCTCGGTGGGCCAGATGTGTTCCTCCCGAACGCTGCTGCAATACTGGCCGAAAAGGCAATTATCTGCGCGGCCTTCGGCATCAAGGCCAATCTGCCGGGCGACCTGTCGCATTGTTTGCCAGCGTCGGCATCCCCGCGCGGGACATCCCGCGCGATATTTGACGCCGACGTCGCGCTGGCGACGGCGAGCGACATCGGAATTTTCAACCTGACGCCTTTTCGCGGCGTATCGGCAGATGTCGGGACGGTGTTCGAGCTTGGATTGATGTTTGCACTGGGAAAGCCGGTGTTCGGTTACACCAATATCGCAACCGATTACGTGCAGCACATCGCACCAAGGCAATATGTGCCGCC
>JAYVLC010000149.1:0-3883 GCA_043759675.1 Sphingosinicellaceae bacterium | reverse complement strand
GGCCTGTCGGCTTATCGCTCCCGGCTCGCAGATGCGCGGGAGGACGGGAGCCGCGGGGCATTTGAAAAGCTTTACCCGGCCCGGACGTCGCTGTCCGCGGTGCCGGTGAACCTGCCAATTCGTGGTGCTGAGCAGCCCTAAACGATCGCTTTTTTCCACAACAGTCTTGGCACCAGACTGAGGGATGCCAACAGCGGGTGGCGCCGCTGCCACGCGGTGAGCGGTACCGACACGCCGCTGTGGCGTTCGATTTTCCACGCCAGATAGTCGATGCCTCCGTCGAATGTGAAAGCCGCTTTGATAAGGCGGGCGACCGACAGGAGCTTGCCTTGCGCGCGGCGCAACGGCCACCGGCCAGTCCCGCGCGCAGGCGTCAAAAACGTCACGACATCGCCATCGATTGATGCATCGAGCTTTGCTGCGGTCAATACCGGCGCGGTGAAGGCGCGGTAACGCTCTGGTGCGGTGTCGAACAGGGAGGCCCCGCGCGTCGCTTTCTCCGCCCGCAGCTCCGCGCCGTAGGTGGCGGCAAATGCGCTCGTCCACAGGTCGCGAATGCTCAGCCGGTCACCGAGGGCAGGGCGCGACGCGCCGAGCAGAGCCGGCGCTGCCCCGGCAACCGCGTCAGTGACGGCGGCGCGCGCGGCGTCGTTGCGCGCCCAGACCAATGCCGAAGGTTGCGCAAAGCGCGCCCAGACCGATACGTTGAAGGTTTCGGCCGAGCACAATCGCCGAAAATCGGCCCGGCTCAGCACCGCATATTTGGCACGCATCCCCTGGTGCTCGACAAAAAAGACATTGGGCGGCAGTAGCCGGTTTGCAACCCGCAGCCAGCGCCGGTCGTAGGTCCGGCGATAGTCATCGACGATCAGGTAGAAATCGAGCATCAGCCCGTCCAGCCGCCCCGACCACAGGCAGGAGCCATAGAAAACGACGGCCTCCGCTGCCTCGGGATAGCGCCCGGCCAGCGCCTCGGCAAAGGCCGTCACGCGGGGATCGACCGGCTCGGCGATCTCTGCGGCGACCAGCGCCCGGAGCGCGGTCACGCCGCAAGGCTGAGGAAGCGTACCGGTGCGGTCGGGGTCAGGATGATCGGCCGACCTTTCGAGGAATGAAACGTCTCCCCGTCGAGCACAACGCTGGCGTGATCCGCTTCGATCCGGATTTCGTCGCCCTGCCGGATATGCAGGCTCTGGAACCGGGCCTCGCCGAGGCGACCGCGAATTGCATCAAGGGCTGCCCGGACCACGGTACCGCGTCGCTGTTCGATCGCCATGACCTTAAGCGGCCCGCCTTGCTCGGCCGCTACACCGCGCCCGTTCAGGAGCAAGCGTTCGAGCGTCGTGACCATCAACAGGAAAAACCGTCCTTCCATATGGCCCCCGCGGTTCACCGAGACGCGCATCTCGCCGGGCCTCGCCGGAAGCCACGTCCCACGCAGGCCGAACAAGACGCTGACGAACATCGCGATGCCAGCCAGGACATGGCTGATCCAGTTCGGCAGGCCGAGCGGGTAGACTTTATGACGGCAGAACAGAATAAGATCGGCTAAACCTGCGCCGCCAAGGAACATGCCGAGCACTGGCCGTTCGGGGCCACCGTTGGTCAGGGCGATCAATTGCCGCGCGACGACGTGCGGGCTGAGATCGTCCGCCACGATCCTCAGAATCTGCTCGAGCGCCGCGATCGGATCGCCCACGGCCCCGAGGTCAAGGGCAATCAGGTTGGTTTTACCGTTGGGAATGACGGCGACTGGCGGGGGAACCGCTCCAACTTCTCCGCCATAGTGGCCGCTTTGATAGAGTTCGGTCAGCGCGGCCTGCACCGTGCCATCGCCGCCATTGATAACTAGGACCGCCGGTTTGACCCGTGCGATCATGCGCAGGGCCACCGGCACTTCCGAGACATTTTCGACCTCATAGTGGAAAATGTTCGGATGGGCGGCGACGAAGTCACGCACGCGCGGCAGCATCGACCGGTTCCCAGTCGACCGTGGATTGGAGAGCAGGGCGATCAGGGCCATAGGGTTCCTATTTCCGCACGGCGACGAGAGGTCGGATTGACAGGCCCGACCGGTAATTCATCACCACATCGACAACCGTGATGCCGTCGCGCGCAGTGAATGCAGTGTCTTCAAGTTTCGGCTTCAGGCTGGCGAATGATATCCTGGGATTGCCGGAGAAGCCGCCGCCATCGTTCCAGCCAGACTTGCCATTGCCGTCACGGTCGTGCCGCACCGCGATCGCAAATTCCCCCCGCGAGGGCAGTGCGACACAGACAACCATGTCGCCTTCGGCCTGCATCGGCAGATCGATTCGCAGCAACTTTTTTCCCGTCGCAAGGAAGTCGTCGGGATTGTTCCCGTACAGCTGAACCCGAAGCTGACCGCCATGGTCTTTGAACCCGTAGATTCGCACTAGGACAGCCGGCCCCGGCGCGCCGGCCCGACAGGCCTCAGCGTCGGGTCCCAGGATGGTTTGCCCCGCAGCGGGCCCGGCAACGACAGCACCTGACAGCGCGATCGCCACCGTGATCGGTTGCAACAGTTTCAGCATGACCTCAAACCTCCTGCGGGCTATACACGCGCCCACAACGCACTACGCCACCGTCAATGTATCGGGGCGGGATGCGGCGGAAATTTGTCCAAGAGGCGTCCAAAACTTGCGGCTGTTCACCCGGTTTGATCGTTACCTCGCCCGGCTGATCGCCGTGCCGTTGCTTTCAACGCTCGTCACGTCGGCGATGTTGCTGCTGCTCGACCGGATGTTGCGGCTGTTTCGGTTCGTCGTGACCGAAGGGGGGCCTGTCTCTGTTGTCTGGCGGATGCTGGGAAATTTGCTGCCCGAATATCTCGGCCTTGGCATTCCAATCGGCCTTACGCTCGGCATCCTGCTGGGGTTCCGCAACATCGCGCTCTCAAGCGAGCTCGATGCGCTCCGATCCGTCGGTGTTTCCTACAACCGGCTGCTGCGCGTGCCCTACATGTTCGCCATCGGTCTCACATTGCTCAATCTGTTCATCGTTGGCTGGTTGCAGCCCACGACCCGTTACAATTACGAGGGGCTGCGGTTCGACCTCCGGTCAGGGGCGCTGGGGGCGTCGATCAAGGTCGGGGAGTTTGCCAAGTTGGGAAAAACCTCAACACTGCGCGTCGAACAGAGTCGGGACGGCGGTCGGGACCTGCGCGGTGTGTTCCTGCGGACCCAGAACAGCAAGGGCGAGTCACTGGCTGTGACAGCAGACCGCGGCACATTCCTGTCGACCGATGATCCCAACGTCCTCCTGCTGCGCCTGACCAGCGGCGTCCTTGTCCAGGATGGCCCGGGCCTCCCGACGCCACGCGTGTTGCGCTTCACCCGGAACGACCTGCCCATCGACCTGCCAAAGATGGAGAGCTTTCGGGATCGTGGCAGCGATACCGACGAACTGACGATGGACGAGCTGATCGCCACGGCGCGCGGCTCGCGTCCGGCCAACGGCTTGTACCTTGCTGCCATCGCTGACCTTCAGCAGCGTATCGTCCAATGTGCCGTCATGCTGGTCTTGCCGCTGCTGGCCGTCGCGCTTGCCGTGCCGCCCAAGCGTTCGAGCTCTGCTCTCGGGGTGTTTCTGGGGATCGTATTGATCGTAACCTATTACAAGATAACCCAATATGCGCAGCGGATGGGAGCAATCGGGAAGGTCGACCCGGTGCTGGCGCAGTGGATACCCTTTGCACTGTTCTGCGCATTTTGCGGCTGGATGTACTATGTTCTGGCGTACAAGCCAGGCGGCCAGCCGATCGGCGGGCTGGACCGGATGTTCGCCAAAATCTCCAAGGCAGTGGGTCGACTGATCCGCCCCGCCGGCTGGCGCGATAGCGCCCTGTCAGCAGGGTAGGCGC
>JAYVLC010000148.1:0-12573 GCA_043759675.1 Sphingosinicellaceae bacterium | reverse complement strand
GTTGCGGCCAAGGAGCGGGTCCACGCCTTGCTGATGGAACGGATCGACGCGTCGGTCATCGCCGAATTGTCGCGCGGGGAGCTGGCGGAACAGATTTCTGAGGTCGTGTCCGAAATCCTCGTTCAGGAACGGATCAACCTCAACCAGGCCGAGCAACGCGACCTTGTCACGCTGTTGCTCAACGACATGCTTGGCCTTGGGCCATTGGAGCCATTGCTCGCCGATGACGAAGTCAGCGAGATCATGGTCAACGGATCACAGCAGGTCTGGGCCGAGCGCAAGGGCAAGTTGTCACTGACCGATGTGACGTTTCGCGATGAGCAGCATCTGATCAACATTGCGCAGCGCATCGTTTCCGCTGTTGGCCGCCGTGTTGATGAAAGCTCACCGATCTGCGATGCGCGCCTGCTCGACGGCAGCCGCGTCAATGTCGTGACACCGCCGCTGGCCATCGACGGCACCGCCATCTCGATCCGCAAGTTTTCCAAGCTCAAAATGACGCTCGAGGTCATGCAGGAAACGGGCTCGATGACGGCCAAAATGTGCAAGCTGCTCAATATCGCCGGGCGCGTCCGGATGAACATCCTGATTTCGGGCGGCACCGGGTCGGGCAAGACCACGATGCTGAATGCAATTTCGCGCAACATCGACGGTGGCGAGCGGGTGGTTACGATTGAGGATGCCGCCGAGCAGCAGCTGATGCAGCCGCATGTTGTTCGCCTCGAGACCCGCCCGCCCAATATGGAGGGCAACGGCCAAGTCACGATGCGCGACCTCGTCAAGAATGCGCTCCGGATGCGTCCGGACCGGATCATCCTCGGCGAAGTCCGCGGCCCCGAGGCGTTCGACCTGCTGGCCGCGATGAACACCGGCCACGACGGCTCGTTCGGGACGCTGCATGCCAATCGCCCGCGCGAGGCGCTAACGCGGCTTGAAAACATGATCAACATGGCCGGGCTCAACCTCCCGATCAAAGCGATCCGACAGCAGATCGTCGATGCGGTCAACATGATCGTTCAGGTAAGCCGGATGCGCGATGGCAAGCGCCGCGTGACCCACATCTCGGAGATTGTCGGACTGGAGGGCGATGTGATCACGATGCAGGACCTGTTCGTGTTCGAAGCCGGCGGCGAGGATGAGAATGGCATGCTCACCGGCCGTCATGTGTCGACCGGACTGCGTCCGGCGATGTATGATCGGGCGGAGTATTACGGGCTCGGGCGGGCACTCATGGAGTGCATGACGTGACCGGGAATATCGCTGCGTTCGCTGTCTTTCTCGGCATGTCACTGACCCTGGGCATGGGGGTGTGGGCGTTCGCCGGAAACGGTCGCCCCAAGAAGTTCGTCCGCCGCCTCGAATCGTTGCGCGAACGCCATTCCACATCGAACGAGGTGCGGGCTGAGGCCCAAATGAAGCGCATCGTCAGCTCCCGGAAAAACGGGAAGTTCGACAATTTCATCAAGCGCTTCGTGCCAAGACCCGCCGAACTTCGGGCCCGGCTGGATCGGACCGGGCGTTCGATTACGGTCGAGCGCTATGCGATCCTCTGTGGCGGCCTTGCGATTTCGGTGACCATCGGCCTCGAAGTTGCCGGTGCCCCTCTGTTGCTCGGACTTTTCGGGGGACTTTTTGTCGGGGTCGGGCTGCCGCACAAAGTGGTCGGGAGTATGACCAGCCGTCGCATTGCGGCCTTCACCGCGCGGTTCCCCGACGCAATTGACCTGCTGGTCCGGGGGCTCCGGTCGGGATTGCCGGTGTCCGAGTCGTTGTCGGTCGTCGGGCGCGAGCTGCCTGATCCGGTTGGCAGGGAGTTCCGGATCGTCTCCGACAAAATCAGGATCGGCCGGACGATGGAGCAGGCGCTGCAGGACATGGCCTTGCGCGTCAACACTCCAGAGTTCCAGTTCTTCGTGATTACCCTGTCGATTCAACGCGAAACCGGCGGCAATTTGGCTGAAACGCTGCACAATCTCGGGGCGGTCCTTCGCAACCGTTCACAGATGAAACTGAAGATCAGGTCGATGTCCTCCGAATCGAAGGCGTCGGCCTATATCCTCGGCGCGATGCCAGCCCTCGTTGCGACGATCGTCACGATTGCCAACCCGACCTATCTGGCCGGCTTTCTCGTTGATCCGCGCTTGATGATCGCCGCCGGTTGCGGGGCAATATGGATGTCGATCGGCGGGTTCATCATGGCCAAAATGATCGCGTTCGAGATCTGACATGGACCTTGGTGCCACCTCGCTGTTTGGCTTGACGCCGGTCGATATCGCCACGGTCCTTGCCGGCTTTGCGAGCCTGGCGATGATGGCTGCGGTTTGGGCAGCGACAACGGTCCGCGATCCGATGCGCGGGCGGGTCAAGGCACTGCAGGAGCGCCGGGAGCAGCTGAAGGCCGGAATCAGCGTTTCCCGCAAGCGGTCGAGCGTTGCAGCAAAGACCGAGGCCACCAATGTCATGCGGCTCATCTTGTCGCGGATGCGCGTGCTGCAGGGTGAGCAGACCAGCGGTGCGGCAACCAGGCTCGCCCAGGCTGGCATCCGTTCCAAGGATGCAGTCGTCGTCCTGCTGTTCGCCCGGATGGCAAGCCCGCTGCTGATTGGCGGCGGTTTGATGATCGCTGTTTATATCCTGCACCTGTTCGACGATTATTCGAACCTGTCGCGGAGCCTGATCGCAGCCGGCGGGCTGCTCGGATCGTACAAGGCCCCTGATATCGTCATCAAGAACATGATCACGAAACGGACCGATGCCCTGCGCAAGGGGCTGCCCGACGCGCTTGATTTGCTGGTGATCTGCGCAGAGGCCGGGTTGACGATCGAAGCTGGATTCAACCGGATCGCTCGCGAGCTGGGGACCGGATATCCCGAGCTCGCCGACGAGTTTGCCTTGACCGCAATCGAGCTCGGGTTCCTGCCGGATCGCCGTCAGGCCTATGAAAATCTCGCGTCTCGGGTGACGCTGGATAGCGTTCGTGGCGTGGTCACCACGCTGATCCAGACCGAAAAATACGGGACCCCGCTGGCGTCAAGCCTGCGGGTGCTGTCCGCGGAGTTTCGGAACGAGCGGATGATGAAAGCCGAGGAAAAGGCCGCCCGCCTGCCTGCGATCATGACCATCCCGCTGATTGTGTTCATCCTTCCGGTGCTGTTCGTCGTCATCCTTGGGCCAGCGGCCTGCTCGATCACCGATACGCTGGGCGCAAAAAATGACGCCGACGCAGCAGCCAGCAAGGCGGGCTAGGCGCTCTTCTTGGGGCCGATGACCTGGAAGCGTAGCATCTGTTTGGCAGGCTCTTCCCAGTCAGGTCGGAGCGCCGCTGCCTGCTTGTAATCATAGTAAGCGTTTTTGGCATCGCCGGTCAGCTCATAGGCCAGTCCGCGCGAATAATAGGCGACTTCGGGTCGTGAGGTTTTTAGCTCTATTCCTTTGGTGAGAGCTGCGATCGCCTCTTCGTCGCGCCCGGTTTTGTAGACCAGTGCAATCCCTTTGTTGACCCAGGCTTCTGCCATCTCTGGTCGCGTACGAATCGCCGACTCATAGTCCGCGATTGCCTTGTCGAGATCCTTTTTGCGCATCATCAGGATACCGCGATTGACATAGGTGGCGGCCCGATCACGAGCATTCAGGCCGTCCTCGGTCAATGCTGTCGTACAGAGTGCGATGTCGGCAGAGCTTGCATGGCGCGACTCGGCTGAAACGTAGCAGCTGTGTGCGTAGCCGGAACCGATAACCGACATGGCAGCAGAAGCGGGCGAAGCAGATGCAGCCCCGATTGCCAGCAGCAAAATCGATGCGCGCATGTTATCTCTCCTTGCAGCGCCAACAACGATACCACTTCGGGACGATCTGTGGGAGTCGATTCTCCAAGAGACGCGGCCAGGGTGCGGTCAGGCGATCAGGTCGGGGATCAACATATCCTGGAGCTGCGCGATTTCGTCCCGTAACCGGAGCTTGCGCTTTTTCAGGCGCGCCAGCTGAAGCTGATCGTGGCCGATCAGCGCGCGCAGGGCATCAATCGCTGCATCGAGGTCACGGTGCTCCTGCGACATGAATTCGATGCGTGCCCGCAATTCCCGCTCGTCCACTGTTCCTCCCGCGAATCGGCGGATGCAGCCTAGCACAGTCCGCCGGCGGTGCGCAGGTCGGCTCGTGACCCTGAGCAAGCGAAATGCGTAGCCATCCTGGGGGGACGACTCGCTGGAACCACTAGCCGTAGAGATATGTGCAGGGGCCTTGCAAAAATCGCTGACAAGCGCCGGTTTCTGTGATTTATTCGCAGTCAGACTACCGAGGGCTTGCGGCCTCGTCATATCCGGGACCTGCTACGCCGTCGGTGACCGCTTTTCACGCGAGAGAAGGGAGCCGGACCTATGGCCAGCGCACATTATGAATCGCTCAATGCAAAGCATCACACGCTCGAGCACGCGATTTCTGACGAGTTGCAACGGCCAAAACCGGACACAATCCATCTCGCACAGCTCAAAAAGGAGAAGTTGCGGCTAAAGGAGGAGATGCAACGCGCGCTGGTGCATTGAAGCCTTCGCCGCAGATACGAAGTCGGACCGGGGAGCCGCGTTTGCGGCCCTGATACAGTGTGCCGTAGCGCCTATTCGTCGCGCGTGACCTTTTCGGCCCGCTCGTGGCGTTCCTGCGCCTCTAGCGTCATCGTCGCGATCGGGCGCGCTTCGAGGCGTTGCAGGGAGATTGGCTCGCCAGTGACTTCGCAATAGCCATATTCTCCGTCCTCAATGCGCCGGAGCGCCGCTTCGATCTTGGACGTCAGCTTGCGTTGGCGGTCGCGGGTGCGCAGTTCGATCGACCAATCGGTCTCGGCCGAAGCGCGGTCGGTAACATCCGGTTCGCGGAGCGATTCAGACTGGAGCGTCTGGAGCGTTTCCTTGGTTTCCCGGAGGATTTCATCCTTCCAGGTCAGAAGCTTCCGGCGAAAAAATGCCAATTGGCGCGGATTCATGAAGGGTTCGTTTGTCGCGGGGCGATAATCGCCCGGCAGCTCGACCGACTGGAAGGCTGGTCGCGTGACCTCGCCCGCTTCCGGGGCAGCGCTACCGATGCTGCCAACTCCATCCGCCATATACAACTCCCTGCCACGCCACGCCATGCCGCCGGTGCCCGGAATACCGCGCGACCGGCAAGGTTCCCCGGGCGGGCCTATACGGCCACTGGCCTGCGCCGACAAGCGGCACGGGTGCTGGGGATCCCGGTTCGTTGCGCCCAGGCGTTCGGGCAGCTAAGCCGCTGGCGATGAAGCGCACCCATCTGCCCCTGAATGCGCTACGCGTCTTTGACGCTGCGGCCCGGCATCTGTCCTTCACCAAGGCGGCCGATGAGCTTGCGGTCACGCCTGCCGCTGTCGGTCAGCAGATTCGTGCGCTGGAGGACGTGCTTGGGGTCGTGCTGTTCCGGCGGATGACCCGGAACCTTGAACTGACGCCCGAGGCCGAGCGATCATTGCCCGCGCTTCGGGCCGGGTTTCTGCAATTTGAGGAGGCGGTTCGCGCCTTGCAGGACGGGCAGGGGTCGAGGACCCTTACCGTCGCAGCCCCCCGCGACTTCACCGCGAAATGGCTGGCCGCCCGCCTTGCCGCATTCGGGGCGGGGAAACCCGAGCAGCGATTCGTGCTCATTGCTGCAGACGGAATGGTTGATTTCAGTCAGGCCAACCTTGACCTGGCAATCATTTATGGCGCGATGCCGGTTGAAGAGGATGAGGGTCTGTCGGGGTGTCGCCTGACCAGCGATTCGATGGTTGTGGTCGGTGCTGCCGGGTCGGAGTCTCGCATCACTACGGCGCAGGATTTGCTGGATATTCCCTTGATTCATCATCCCGGGAGCGATTGGGCAAGCTGGTTTGACGCGCGCCAAGCGACCCACCCTCAGGCTGCGGCGGGGCTCACTGTGTCCGATGCGGGACTGGCCGTCGATTCGGCGGCGGCGGGTTACGGGGTCGCGCGCGTTCCCGAGGCATTGGCGGCAGCTGATCTGGCGTCGGGCCGCATCGTCGGATTGCTGGAGCGCGAGCAGGCCGACGCCGGCTATTGGCTCGTCGCGCCCGCCCCGCAGTGGCGGCAGGCCAAGGTCAGGGCGTTGGTTGAGTTCCTGACGACCTAGGCATCAATTTCGGCGGCTTCGACCTTTTCGGCATTGGCCTGAATGAACGCGAAACGGTGTTCGGGGTTACGGCCCATCAGCCTGTCGACAAGGTCCGTCACCGCCGCGCGCTCTTCATATTCCGGCGGCAGCGTGACCCGGATTAGCGTGCGCTTGGCGGGGTCCATCGTGGTTTCCCGCAGCTGCTGCGGTGCCATTTCGCCAAGGCCCTTGAAGCGGCCGATTTCCAACTTGCCCTTGCCCTTGAACAAGGTGCGTTCAAGCTCGGCCCGGTGCGCGTCGTCGCGAGCATAGGCAACCGTGCCGCCCTGGGCCAACCGGTAGAGCGGTGGCTGGGCGATAAACAGGCGACCGTCGCGAACGAGGCCGGGCATTTCCTGGAAGAAAAACGTCATCAGTAGCGTCGCGATATGTGCGCCATCGACGTCGGCGTCGGTCATGATCACCACGCGTTCATAGCGTAGCGCCGCGGGTTGGTAGCGATCACGGGCACCGCAGCCGAGTGCCAGAATAAGGTCCGCAATCTCCAGATTGGCACCGATCTTCTGCGCATTGGCGCTGGCGACGTTGAGGATCTTGCCGCGAATCGGGAGGACGGCCTGATTTTTCCGGTTGCGGGCCTGTTTTGCCGACCCGCCTGCCGAATCGCCTTCAACGATAAATAATTCGGTCCCGGCTGCATCATCATTGGCGCAATCTGTGAGTTTGCCGGGCAGGCGCAGGTTACGCCTTGAGGTCGCAGTCTTGCGCTTGACCTCCTTCTCGGCACGGCGGCGTAGTCGTTCATCGAGCCGTTCGAGGACGAAGCCGAGCAAGGCGCGGCCCCGGGCCTGATCGTCCGACAGAAAATGATCAAACCGGTCTTTGACGGCGGCCTCGACCAGGCGCGTCGCCTCCGATGAGGTCAGCCGGTCTTTGGTTTGCGACTGGAACTGCGGCTCACGGATAAACAGCGACAGCATCACTTCGGCTCCGTTGAGCACGTCGTCGGCTGCGACTTCGTTGACCTTCTTTGCCTGGCCCACCAGTCCGGCAAAGCCTTTGATGCCCTTGGTCAGCGCGGCGCGAAGGCCTGCCTCATGCGTTCCGCCATCGGGGGTTGGGATCGTGTTGCAATAATAACTGTAAGCGCCCTCCCCATAGAGCGGCCAGGCGACGGCCCACTCGACCGAACCCTGACCGTCCGCAAACTCGGCGCGGCCCGCAAAAAAGTCAGATGTAGCACATTCGCGATCTCCAAGTTGCTCGCGGAGATGGTCGGCAAGGCCGCCGGGAAACTGAAAGCTCGCGACAGCTGGCGTGTCATCGGTGATCAGCTCGGGAGCGCAGCGCCAGCGGATCTCAACGCCGCGGAACAGATAGGCTTTGGAGCGGGCCAGCCGGTAAAGGCGGGCAGGTTTGAACCGGGCCTCCGCGCCAAAAATATCTGCGTCAGGGGTGAAGCCGACCGTTGTGCCACGCCGGTTTGGCGCAGCGCCCAATTTTTGGAGCGCTGACGTCGGTAGTCCCCGTGAAAACGTCTGCCGGTACAATTCCTTGTTGCGCGCCACTTCAACAACAAGTTCAGACGACAGGGCGTTGACAACGCTCACGCCAACTCCGTGTAGGCCGCCTGACGTTGCATAGGCTTTGCCGGAAAATTTCCCGCCGGAGTGCAGCGTGGTCATTATGACCTCCAACGCCGACTGGGTCGGAAATTTCGGGTGCGGATCAACCGGGATACCCCGCCCGTTGTCGGAGACGATCAGCTGCCCGTCTGCCGCAAGGCCGATTTCGATTCGATTGGCGTGCCCCGCCACCGCCTCGTCCATCGCATTGTCGAGGACCTCCGCCGCCAGATGGTGCAGCGCTCGCTCGTCAGTGCCGCCAATATACATGCCCGGTCGACGCCGAACCGGCTCCAAGCCCTCGAGGACTTCGATATCGACGGCATTATACTCAGATGGGGTCGCCGGAGCGGCAAACAGGTCGGACATCAGTTGTTTATAGGGGCACAAGCGGGACCACGCAAAGGATTGACGGTGCTATTGATTGGCCGTCGCTCAGGGAATTTTAGAGCCATTTTGGACCAAGCCAAGTTAATATATAACCAAATAAACTAATTTGCGCCGCGTTGATTTTCCGCATTGCAATATTTTTACTGCAGTGCACAATGCGCTGGCCGATCATGGCAATCCTCCCCAAGGATTTGACTAGGGGGCCGCTCTCGCAAGGGGGCGGTCCCTTTTTTTAATCATTTGACCTGTTGCCAATCCGCAACGCTTCGGGAGTTTGCGCATCATTCAGTCGATTTCTGTTGTGCGACGCAACAATTGATACCACTCTGCTCATCGGAGCGTAAGTTCCCAACAAAGGGGGCAACCCCATCCCCGAGCGAGCAGCGATCAACGCTGATAAGAAAGGGGTACTATGAACGGTTTCACCAAGCGCGCGGTTTCTGCGCTACTGGCCTGCGCGGCACTGAGCGTTAGTGGGGCGGCTTCTGCGGAAGAAGCTCCGTCCGAAAGCGCCTTCACCATCAGCGGCAGCGCCGGCATGTTTTCACAATACCGGTTCCGCGGTGTGTCGCTGTCGGACGAAAAATTTGCCGCCCAGGCTTCCATCGGCATTTCGCATGAGTCTGGCTTTTACGTCGGAACGTGGGGCTCCAACCTTGCGGGTTTTGGGACCTATGGCGGCTCGAACGTCGAGCTTGACCTCTATGGTGGTTGGAAGGGCAGTGCGGGCGGCTTCGACCTTGATGCTGGGGTGATCGACTATCAATACCCCGGCACTGCCAATACTGACTACCTTGAGCTTTATGCGTCGGCGGGTAAGGCGCTTGGCCCCGTTTCGGGGAAGGTCGGGATCTATTATTCGCCGGATCAGAAGCACACCACCGGCGACAATTTCTACCTGTATACGGATTGGGCGGGCGCGATTCCTGATACCCCGTTCACGTTGAAAGCCCATCTTGGCTATACTGACGGCGTGTTTGCGCTGGGGAACAAGAACCTGCTCGATTATTCGGCAGGCGTTGACTATGTTTACAAAGCACTGACATTCAACGTTTCCTACGTCGACACGGATTTTTCGAGAACGGGTGTCGCAGCGGCGCCTTTGCGGAAAATCTCCGGGTCCGCAGCGGTGTTCTCGGTTACAGTAGCCTTCTGAGCGAGCCGGGGGGCGGGCGCAGGCCTGCCCCTCAAGCCGCCAGTGTTTGCGCCGCTGTGCTGGGCCTCAAATGCCCCCCGACTGGCAGGGTTCTGCTGCCGGTCAGCCGCGCCAGCAGTCGGTGGCGGTCTACCGGTCCCGGGACTTGCCAACCGACGGTCCCGTTGGCTGTGAAACCGAACTTGCCATAATATTCGACGTCCCCGATCAGCATCAGCGCGTCGTATCCGGACTCGTCGGCGATCTTCAGCGCCACCGCCATCAGCGCCGTCCCAACCCCAGACCGTTGGAGGTCGGGCGCGATGGCGACCGGCCCGAGCAGCGTCAGCCTGTGATCGCTGTGGCCATCATGCAGATTTACGGCCCAGCACTGGATTGAACCGATCAGGCGACCGGCAGCGTCTCGTGCGACGAAACTCAATGCAGGGATGGGGGTTTGCCCTTCACGCAGCCGGTACGCGGTGCGCGTTTTGCGATCCGCCCCGAAGGCTGAATCGAGCAGAATTTCAATATCGGCGTGATCTGCCGGGCCGGCGTGGTGAATATGCATGAGGGTGTTCCATCGAGTCGATTGCAAAGGCCGTGCCGCGTGGGTTGCGCTGCGGTTTCAGATTCGCCGGCTTTGTCGGACTCGAAGGGTCATGTTTGGTTTCCACGTCGTCGTGATCGCGCGCCTAGCAGCATGTGGCAGAACATGCAAAACATGAGCGTTGCGCAGTTGGTACCGCGGGGAGACATCTGGTGAAGCTCTACGACATGGTGAAGGCGCCCAATCCACGCCGGGTGCGGATATTCCTCGCCGAAAAGGGGATCGAAATTGACCGGATCGAGGTTGATATTCCCGGCGGCGGCAATCTGGCACCTGCCTATCTCGCGATGAACCCGCGCGGCGTTGTGCCGACGCTTCTGCTCGACGACGGCAGCGTCATCGACGAATCGGTCGCCATCTGCCGCTATTTCGAAATGTTGCACCCCGAACCGAATCTGATGGGCCGTGATGCGCTGGAGTCCGCGCAGATCGAATCCTGGCAGCGGCGGGTTGAGTTTGACGGCATGTTCTCGGTCGCCTCGGCGTTTCGCAATGAGGCAGAACCGTTTGCCAATCGTGGGATGCCCGGGTCGTTGCCACCGCTGCCGGCGATCCCGGCGCTTGCTGAACGCGGCAGAATATTGACCGCGCATTTCTTCGAGACGCTCAACAGTCGGCTTGGCGCACGCGAATTTGTTGCCGGTGATCGTTACACCATCGCCGATATCAGCGCGCTGGTGACGGTCGACTTTGCCAAATGGATCAGGATGCGGGTCCCCGAAGCCCATATCCACACCCGGCGCTGGTACGACGCCGTCAGCCAACGACCGAGCGCGGCGGCCTAGCTCAAAAGGGTCGCGAGGTCGTTGATTGCGGTATCGGTCAGTCGATTTTGAGTCGCGGCATCGGTCTGGGCAGCGATGACCGACCGGGCGGTCTTTGTTGCGAGGTCAGCTGCACGGGCGCGCAGGTCAGCGGTCGCTGTGCGCTCGGCAGCAGCAATCTTGTCCTCTGCCATCCGGGCACGGCGCGCGACCAGCGCACTGGCATGCACCTGGGCATCGGCAACGAGCTGCGCTGCTTCCGCTGACGCCTGGGCCATGATGGCGGCGACATCGCTCGCTGCTTCGCTCTGACGCCGCCTGGCGTCCGCCAGTAACGCCTCGGCCTCGGCCCGGATCGCGGTTGCGTCGTCCAGCTGTTTGCGGATGCGGGCGATATGCTCATCGAGCATCCCGGCAATCAGCCGCGGCGCTTTCAGCACGAAAATCGACAAAAGGATGAAGATCAGCAGGCCGACATAGACCCAGCCCTCGGCGGTCAGGCCGAGCGAGGTCGGTTCGGCATGTTCGGCTGCATGCGTAATTGCGGTCGTTTCCATCACTTATCCGCGCCCTGCTGCAGTTAGGGCCGACGCAAGGTCGCCAGCTGTGGGCACCCGTCCGGTCAGCCGCTCGATGATTGCACTGGCCGCGTCGCCTGCAACCCGATCAAGTTCGGCAAGCGCCGATTCGCGGGCTGCACTGATCCGGGTCTGCGCGGCAGTGTCTTTGGCATCGAGGTCCGTTGCGAGCCCAGCCAGTCGAACCGTCAAGTCATGCGCGCTGGTGGCCTTGGCGTTCAGGACTGCTGCCTTGGCATCACCATGGGCCAGGGCAATCGCGCGTTCATACCCGTCGCGCGTCAGGTCGGCAGTTGCTTTAGCGGCTTCTGCAGCGGTCAAATCAGCGTTGACGTGATTGGCCCGATCCGCCGAGATGCGGTCAAGTTTGGGCAGCGTCGGTCGCACGATCACAAGGAACAGGATCGCAAAAAACAGCGCGAGCCACGCGATCTGCGGGACGAAATTGGCAAGTTCAAATTGCGGCATATATTCCGCCTGTCAGTTGTCGGGCCAGAGGAGGGGCCGGACCAGCCGACCCCGTCCCGGATCAGCTGAACGCCAGAGCGAGTGCCACGACGGCAGCGATGAGCCCGAGAGCCTCGGTGACGGCGAAGCCAAAAATCAGGCGACCGGCCATTTTGTCAGCAGCTGCCGGATTGCGCAGGGCGCCCTGCAAAAACATGCCGAAGATGAGACCGACGCCGATGGCGGCGAACCCTGCGCCCATCGCGGCGATACCAGCACCGATGACCTTTGCTGCTGCGAGATCCATGAAAAAACCTTTCCGTTCAAAACCAGTTGTTTAGTGAAGATTAACCGCATCGTTGAGATAGATTGATGCCAGAAGCGCGAACACATAGGCCTGAACCACCGCGATCATTACCTCGAGCGCGGACAGCGCGACGTTGACGCCGAGCGGGATAACGCCAAACACGCCGAGCGCGACGACGAAGCTGCCGAATACCTTCAACAGCACATGGCCCGCCGTCATGTTGGCGAACAGCCGGATCGCAAGGGTGAACGGGCGGGACAGGAACGACACGAATTCAATCGCCGCAACCAACGGCACCAGGACGATCGGGGCATCCTTGGGAATGAATAGCGTCAGGAAATGGAACCCGTGGCGGGCAAAGCCGACAACCACGACGGTGACAAAGACGATCATCGCCAATCCCAGCGTCACTGCCACATGGCTGGTCGGCGTAAATGCACCGACGAACGGGATGAGGCCGAGCAGGTTGCAGGTCAGCACGAATATAAACAGCGAAAAAATCAACGGCGCGTAGCGCTTGCCCTCGGGGCCGACATTGTCGTGGAGCATGTCCCGGATGAAATCGTAAATATACTCGACGGCGGCCTGCATCCGATTTGG
>JAYVLC010000147.1:0-2056 GCA_043759675.1 Sphingosinicellaceae bacterium | reverse complement strand
GGGGGGTAACAGACACGCGTTAAGCGCCGATCAGCCTGAACACCACAACAGTTCGGGATTGTAACAGCAGGATGAGCGGTATTTTGCCTAGGATTGCGTCTAAGAATGCCCCGATGAATATGGTTCCCGCCCTTTGCCGCACGGTCAGGTTCTGATGCATGCGTCCTGAATCTGTCGGTCAGGCGGGACGTGGTCGCCTCGGCTTCCTCTTCAACCATGACACCTTGCACCAGATCGCGCACACCGCGCCGATCATCAATGAGCTGGTGCATATCGATGCGCCAGCGACGATCACGGTGTTTACCTCGAGTGCAGAGCAGGAATTGCTCGTCCGTTCGTTTCTGAGTGCGGAGGCTGCCGTACGCGTGGCGTTTGTGTCATTGTCGATCGATTGGCTGGCACGATTGATCGATCAGCTGATCGGCAAGGCAGTCCCGGTTCAGCGCGTCGCCATGTTGCTGCAAAATCGCGCTGCGTTTGCCGATCTTGATGTGCTCGTGGTCCCCGAGACGACATCGACGATGTTGAAAACCCGGTTTGGTCTGTCCGAGCTTGGGCTGGTTTATGTGCCGCACGGTGCTGGGGACCGGTCGATTGGTTTTCGCAATGATGTGCGGGCGTTTGATTTCGTGCTGCTGTCTGGCACCAAAGTCCGCGACCGGATGCTCAACATGGGCCTGATCACCGAGGCGGGGCATGCCATCGTTGGTTATCCCAAATTCGATACCATCGGACTGGTGCCGGAACCGGTGTTCACCGATGGCAAGCCGGTGGTTGTCTATAACCCGCATTTCGATCCCTATTTGTCGTCGTGGTACAAGTTGGGAGAGCAGGTGCTGGAGCAGTTTGCAGCTCAGGATCGCTTCAATCTGATTTTTGCGCCGCATGTGATGATGCACCGCCGCAAATACCATCTTTCGGTCGAGCATTTCCGGATCGGCGCGGTCAGTGACCTGGCCGAGAAATTCCAGGGCCATGCCAATATCCACATCGATACCGGCAGCGCCCGCAGCTCTGACATGAGTTATACGC
Source organism: Sphingosinicellaceae bacterium (assembly GCA_043759675.1). GTDB lineage: Bacteria > Pseudomonadota > Alphaproteobacteria > Sphingomonadales > Sphingomonadaceae > JADCGM01. The sequence goes on along the minus strand of JAYVLC010000147.1, from coordinate 1,024 downwards.
GGCAGGCCGACATTTATCTGGGGGATGCCAGCAGTCAGGTCTACGAGTTCCTGCTGACGCCGCGGCCGTGCATTTTCCTCAATTCGCACAATGCGGATTGGCGTGGAAATCCGGACTATGCACATTGGGCGCTCGGTGACGTTCTGGACGACGTAGCCGATTTGCCTGCGGCGTTGGACCGGGCTGTGGCCGCACCCGACGCCTATCATGCGGTGCAGGAGGCTGCGGTCGCTGACACGTTCGCGCTGTCGGACATCCCATCATCGCGGCGCGCGGCCATCGCCATCGCCGCATTTCTGGCCAGGCGCTAACGTTTGGCCTCGGCGGCCCGGACCAATATCTCATAGGCCGCCTGGACGGCATGGAAGCGCGCTGCAGCGTCCTTCTTGCCGGCATTGTTGTCGGGGTGCCAGATTTTCGCCAGCCTTCGGTGAGCGGCCTTTACGGCAGTCTCATCGGCATCGATGTCGAGGTCCAGCGCGCGCAGCGCATCCATCTCGGCCCGGCTGCGGCTGCCATCTCCTTCGCCCCAGCCCCAGTGTTCAGCGCGGCGGAATTTGGTCTCGCCGGATTCGGACTGTTCGCGGGCGGCGGCCTCTTCCTTGCTGAGCCCGGCGAAATAGTCCCAGCCGCTGTTATATTCACCGGCGTGTTTCTCGCAAAAATACCAGCGCTCGGCGGAGTTCGGGGCCTTTGGCGCAGGTCGGTCGCCAACGCCGTCACACCCGTGACGGTCGCAGGGCCGCATCGCCTGCGCGGCGCTGCCGCTGCCATAGGCGCGCCAACGCGGAAAGCCCCAGTCCATATTGCGGGAAAATTTTGCCATCCGGTCAGATTACTCGCTGTGGCAGCCCGACGCCAGCACAAGGGCGCGCTTTTATCGGGTGCGATCGGTCAGCTAGGCAGCCTTGGGGGCAGCTTGTCGGACGCCTTCGTCGACGTGATCGGCGAACTCGGCGAAATTCGCGATGAACATCCCGACGAGTTTTTGGGCCTGCGCGTCATAGGCGGCCTTGTCCGACCA
>JAYVLC010000146.1:0-23719 GCA_043759675.1 Sphingosinicellaceae bacterium | reverse complement strand
CGGCTGGTGGAGACCCGGCACACCAGGCTGGCGGTCGCCGAAGGGTCAATCGACAAGATCGTCGGCATCGTCCAGGCGCGCGATGTCGTGCAGGCGCTGATCGAGGGCAAGCCGCTCGATCTGCGTCAGCTGGTGCGACGCGCGCCGGTCATTCCCGACATGGCGGACGCAACCGACGCGCTTGCCGTGTTGCAGCGCGCCGCCGTTCCGATGGCGCTCGTCCACGATGAATATGGCCATTTCGAAGGCTTGATCACGCCTGCCGATCTGCTCGCAGCGATTGCTGGCGTGTTTGTATCCGACGAAGATGCAGACAGCGACCCGCCCCTCGTTCAGCGCGACGACGGATCATGGCTGGTATCAGGCTCCATGCCCGTTGACGAAATGGCCGAACGCCTCGGCATCGACCTTGATGACGACCGCGATTTCCACACCGCCGCCGGTTACGCACTCGCCGCGATGAAGCGGATTCCGGTCACCGGTGATGTGTTCACCGCAGATCGCTGGCGGTTTGAAATTGTCGACATGGACGGCCGCAAGATCGACAAACTGATCGCCAGCGCCGTGTTGAAACGCGGCAAGTCCGACAGCTAGCCCTGAGTTACCGCATCCACCTGCAAGTAGGTTTCCTGCCGCTGGGGTCGAAAACTGTGGGTCAATTCAGTATACCGTCCCCAGAACTCTACCAATTCAGTATACCGTCCCCAGAACTCCAGTACCAGAACTCTACAGAACTCCAATTCAGTATACCGTCCCCAGAACTCTAAGTATACCGTCCCCAGAACTCCCCCCGCTCCCATCGCTTCGCCCGTCCTGCCACATTGCCCGGATAAAGCCCAAAGGGAGTTGCCGAGCCGCGTCCAGCCCGGCAACTCGATAAGCGGGATCAAGACCCCGTAAACAGGCCTTCAGGAACTATTGGCCCCGAAGCTGCCGCCACGGCCACCAGCGCGCCCGCAGCCAGCAAGCCACCGATTGCGACTGCGCCCATCGTGCTGATGCCCAGTTTCGTGTCAAAGTCCGACATGGGCACACCCGCGATCAACAGATGCGGCGGGACGTGACGTGATCCGCCGAACGAAACCAGTTCCGCTACCCGACTGCGCACCGCAAACGTGCCATTCGGGCTGCCGCTTCGATGCAGGAAACCCATCGTCAACCCGACGTTGGGAACCGCACGCTCGTCCTTGCCCAATTCCAATCGAATGGTTCCACCCGCATAAGCTGAGATTTGACGTTGCTGCCCCATTTCCGGCGGACGAAAATCCTCGGCCGCCAGAACTGGTTGTGCAAGTGCGCAAATCGATCCGACCGCCGCTGCGCGAAGTATTGTCTTTTTCATGATTACCTCCTGTTGCTGGTTGTTTACGCAACGCGACAAGCCCACGGTCGTTGGTACGTTGAGTAAAGGATTTACGACCGTCTCGTGGAACTGGCAGGCTGTGTAGTCGACGCTAAGGTGCAGCGCCGGTCGCATGGCGTTGCACCGGTTGCATTCTGGTGCATTGGTGCTTAGCTTTGATTTTCGGGGGACCGGGACATGGCGTTTGCGCAGAAGTTCAGCTTCGCGCTGAAAGCGCTGTCGATTAGCCGCGTGCGCATGGCTGCCGATTTGGGTGTCGACAAATCTCTGGTAGGACGCTGGGCAGCGGGTTCCGTGCATCCGTCCGAGCACAATCTGTCCCGGATTACCCAGCATATCGCGACGCGGATTTCCGACTTTACAATGCTCGACTGGAACCGAGGCTCCGCCGAATTCGCGCATCTGTTCGGCATTGAAGTTGAGCCGGAAAGCGATCTTAATGGCGTGCTTGCCGGTTCGCAGCCGTTTCCGCCCGCATTCCTGACCCAATGTCGTGCGGAAACCGCGCGGCGAGGAACGGCCTATGAGGGATTCTGGAGAACCACGCGCCCTTCCATCCTGATGACCAAGAAGACGTTTCACGATTATGGGATGATTCGCCTCGCCTCCAATGGCCTGTTGGAAGTAAGAATGGGAGGATCTGGCCTGAAGTTTGATGGCTGGATGCTACCAGCAGAAGGCAATGTGTTCGTCGTCCTATATGATTCAATTGGCTTTACGCCGCTGTTCCTCATCTTTCGAGGCATTACACTGCCCAAGGCGGTCACGCTCGACGGACTGCTGATGCTGGTTGCACTCGATGCTGCGCGAACCCCGGCGGCAATTCCCTTGCTCCTCGAACGGATTGGCGATCTTTCAGGCGATGCCGCGGTCGACGACGCGGCCTGTACCGAACTGATCGCACGCGATCATATTGCTGCAGACGGCGAAGCCAATGAGGAAACACTGGCGCATTTGTTCCAGGATATCGGACCGGAGGCCGCCAAAAAAGGCGGAAGTATGTTCCTCGTCACGTCCGAACGTCTAAACCATTCTCGGGGTACGACTTTGACGGGGAAACTCAGCGGCTAGCAGGGGCTGTGTCCCCCGTCAGCACCTATGGCCCAGACCTGAGCCTCGCCATTCAGCACACTTCTAGTCTAAGAGATCCTGATCAGTGCTAGGCTGTAGTCTCCTAAATCTGCCATTCCGCTCCCGACCCCAAATCACGTCATTGGGCCAATGTCCGCTATTCCAATTTCGCACCCGAAACCTGCCTTTCCGGATTCCACCCAATTTTTGCCGCTCAGATCGTGTGCAGACGGCGGCGCAGTTCATGGGTTCACGGCCTAGGCTGCAAACAGCAAAGAGGGCCAGAGTTTCCCCTGACCCCCGATAGCTCCGTTAGGAGCCTCTATTACGTTCGGCGATCCGTGCGTGAATCCAGTCGTCTACCTCTTGGTCGACCCACCCGACCCTTCCGCTTCTAAGTCGTACCCGCTTGGGGAACTTCCCATCGGCGTCCAGCCGAGCGATATGCGCAGGAGAATATAAAACCATCTCTCGGAATTCCGGGGAATTCCGGGGACACAATTCTAATTAGACATCGCCGCATCGACTTGTGCCGCTGCCGCCGCCGCCAGCGGTTCGAAGGTCTTGGACGTTTCGATGGCGTGGGCGCTGGCGGCTGTGCCACGCACCACCCGGCCTTTGATGCCGTGGATGATCGCGGCCAGCCGGAACATGTTATAGGCGAGATAGAAGTTGAGGTTGGGGATGCCGTCCGGGCGTCCGGTCCGCCGACAATAGGCGGTGACATATTCGGCTTCGCTCGGCAGGCCCAATGCTTCGAGATTCTGGCCAGCCAAGGCGGCGCTGCCGATGCCGCCGGGCATCCGGTACATCATCAGATGATAGCTGAAGTCCGCCATCGGGTGGCCAAGCGTCGACAATTCCCAATCAAGGACAGCGACGACTTTCGGCTCGGTCGCATGGAAGATCATGTTGTCGCAGCGATAGTCGCCGTGGACGATCGAGGTTTCATCGCCGGCCGGGATATTGTCGGGCAGCCATTCGACCACCTTGTCCATATTGGGGTCGCGGCCGGCGCCTTCGTCGTCCAGATATTGCTTTGACCAGCGGCCGATCTGGCGCGTGAAATAATTGCCGGGCTTGCCGAAATCATCAAGGCCAATCGCGGCATAGTCGGTGGTGTGGAGGGCAGCGATGGTCGCGTTCATCGCATCGAAATAGGCGCGGCGTTCGGCCTTTGGCTGATCGGGAAAGGTTGAATCCCAGATCACCCGGCCATCGACGCAATCCATGATGTAGAACCAGGTGCCAACGATGCTCTCGTCGGTACACAGGCCAAAGGTACGCGGGGCTGGAAAGCCGGTCGAATGCAGCGCGGTGATCACCTTATATTCGCGGTCAACCGCATGGGCCGACGGCAGCAGCGCGCCGGGCGGTTTGCGGCGCAGCACATAATTCCGACCCGGCGTGAGCAGTTTGTAGGTCGGGTTCGACTGGCCGCCCTTGAACTGTTCGACGGTCAGCGGGCCTTTGAACCCGTCGACATTGGTGCGCATCCAGGCCTCAAGACGCGCTGTGTCAAACCGGTGCGCCTCCCGGACGTCCTGCGTGCCTGAAAATTGTTCCTGACGGCTGGTCATGCCTGCTCCCGTTCAACTGCGCGCCAGCCGATATCCCGGCGGCAAAATCCCCCCGGCCAATTGATGGCATCGACACCTGCATAGGCGGCTGTTCGGGCCTCGGTCACGCTGTCACCTATCGCAGTGACCGCAAGAACGCGTCCGCCGGTGGCGATCAGCCGCCCGGACGGATCGCGCGTCGTTCCGGCGTGAAACACCAGCGCGCCACCCGCCTCTGCCGCGTCAATTCCGCTGATCTCTGTTCCGGTCACCGGCGATCCCGGATAGCCGTTGGCCGCCATGACGACATCAAGCGCCGCCGCTTCGCGCCACTTCGGCTGCACGTCATCCAGCTGGCCACTGACCGTCGCGTACAGGATTTCAAGCAGGTCCGATTCAAGCCGCGCCATCAGGACCTGACACTCCGGGTCGCCGAAGCGGACATTATACTCGATGAGTTTGGGGCCATCCTCGTCGATCATCAGGCCAGCGAACAACACGCCGCGAAACGGCGCGCCCTCGGCGGCCATGATGCGAATCGTTGGCTGGATGATTTCACGCATTGTGCGCTCGGTCATCGCTTCGGTCATGATCGGGGCCGGCGAGTAAGCCCCCATACCGCCGGTGTTTGGCCCGGTATCCCCTTCGCCAACCCGCTTGTGGTCCTGCGCACTGCCGAACGCGACCGCATGCTCCCCGTCACATATCGCAAAGAAACTGGCCTCTTCGCCGGTCAGGAAGTCTTCGATGACAATTGCGCTGCCCCGATCTGCGAGCAGGCGGGACGCAGCTTCGCGCGCTTCGGCATAGCTGTCGGCGATCACCACGCCCTTGCCGGCTGCAAGGCCGTCAGCTTTTACGACAATCGGGAGAGGCCGACCGTCGATATAGGCAAGGGCGCCTGCCACGGCATCGAAGCGGGCATAGCCCGCCGTCGGGATTCCGGCCCGGTCGCACAGCGCCTTGGTGAATGCCTTTGATCCTTCCAGACGTGCCGCAGCCGCACCTGGACCAAAGACCATGATGCTTTCGGCAACGAGGCTGTCGGCAAGCCCTGCCACCAATGGCCCTTCTGGCCCGACAACCACCAGACCGACGTCATGCTGGTCGCAGAAGGTGACCACTGCGGCGTGGTCGGCGACATCCAGTGCAACGCAGTCCGCCACCTGTGCGATCCCGGCATTGCCCGGCGCGCACCACAGCTTTTCGAGACGTGGCGACTGACGCAATTTCCAGCACAGCGCATGTTCGCGCCCGCCGCTTCCGATTACCAAGACGTTCATACCGGTCGAAAGTCCCTACCCGCTGCTGCGCCCGGCGTTGTAAGGGGAGGGATGGCCGGAGACAACCAGACTGACGCCGCAGGCAATGCGCCCGAATTCTCGGTGTCCGAAATTGCCCACGCCCTGAAGCGGACTGTCGAGGTCGCGTTTGGCAATGTCCGGGTGCGCGGCGAGCTGTCGGGGGTGAAACGCGCGGCGTCAGGCCATCTGTATCTGGCGCTGAAGGATGAAAATGCCGTCCTTGATGGCGTGATGTGGAAAGGCCCCGCCGGTGCCCTGAGGTTCCGGCCCGAAGACGGGCTGGAGGTGATCGTCACCGGCAAGCTGACGACCTACCCGGGCCGCTCCAAATATCAGATCGTCATCGAGCGGATGGAGCCCGCCGGGGCTGGCGCGCTGATGGCTTTGCTTGAGGCACGCAAACTCAAGCTGGCCGCCGAAGGGCTGTTCGATGCGGCGCGCAAGCGGCCCTTGCCCTATCTGCCGGATGTGATCGGCGTGGTGTCATCGCCAACCGGGGCAGTGATCCGCGATATCCTGCACCGGCTTGCCGACCGCTTTCCACGGCATGTCATCTTATGGCCGGTTCTGGTGCAGGGCGACAGTGCAGCCGACCAAGTTGCAGCGGCAATCCGGGGCTTTAACGTCGGCGGCCCGTTTGCAAGGCCGGACCTGCTGATCGTTGCGCGCGGCGGTGGCTCGATCGAGGATTTGTGGGCATTCAATGAGGAGGCGGTGGTCCGCGCCGTTGCCGACAGCGATATCCCGGTGATCAGCGCCGTCGGCCATGAGACCGACACCACGCTGTGTGATTTCGCTGCTGACAGACGCGCGCCAACCCCGACGGCTGCTGCCGAAATGGCGGTTCCGGTCCGCGCCGATCTGCAGCTGACCGTTGCCGAGCTGGGGCTGCGGATGACGCGCGCGGCGGCCAAGACATCACTGCATCGCGCTGAACGATTGGCTGCGCTTGCGGCGCGCCTGCCGACCCCGCAAGCCCTGCTCGGCCTCAAGCGCCAGCGCAGCGATGATCTGGGGTTCCGCCTGCCCCGCGCGCTGCAAGCGAATATCGAGATCCAGCGGCGACATTTTGCGACCAGCGCTGCGGCGCTGCGCCCTGCGCTGCTGGCGGGACGGCTGGCGCTTGGCCGGGAGCGGCTTGGTCGCGGGGCGGAGCGGTTGACGGCGGAACGTGACCTTTTGGTTCCGCCTCGGGCGCGCTCGCTCACCGAGGCCGCCCGATTGCTTGATACGCTAAGTTACAAGGCCACGCTGCGGCGCGGTTACGCAGTTGTCCGCACCCGGAGCGGTGTCTACGTCAAAGCGGCGGCGCAGGCGTCTGGCGCGCTCAGGATTGAATTTGGCGACGGGGAGGTCGAGGTGACGGCAGGGATGCCAGCCCGGCCACAGCGCAAGGCACCGGTTCAGGGAGAGTTGCTATGATGCTCCAATCAAGCTCGCGGCCGGCAAAGCTGCAGTATCTGTCGGGCTCCTACCGGGTCATTGCGCCGGGGGATCATGTCCTGTGTGCCGCGACCAGCCAGCGCATCCCGCTCAGTCTGCTGCGCTATTGGTCAGCGGAATTGCAGGAGGCCTATGCCAATGCGACGGTGGCGTCGAAGCGCTACGCCGAGGCCAAGGCGCGCGGGGCACTGAAATGAGATTGGCGCTTGCGCTGATCCTGGCGGTCGGTGCCTGCGCGCCGAAACCACCGGCTCCGCCGCCAGCCCATGCGCCCGCGCCGGTGGTTGCGCCGATCGAGCGGCCAGTCGCCGCCCGGGTCGTTGACGGTGACTTTGCCTTTCGGGGACAGATCACGCAGGGCGGGCTGGCGGTCGGCCGTGCCCCAAAAGGCACCCGCGAGCTGACACTTGATGGCCGTCGCTTGCGAATGGACCGCGACGGACGGTTTCTGATCGGTTTTGGCCGGGACGCATCAGCCTTTGCCGTCGTCGAAGCGACGATGACCGACAGCAGTATCGTGCGCGTCAATCTTCGGGTCGCCCCGCGCGACTGGCAGATCGAACGCATCCCGAGCCTCCGGCAGAATCTGACCCCCAATCCGGCCTATGAGAAGCTGCGCACCGAGGAGCTGGCCCGGATCAAATCGGCGCGCGCCGTCACCAGTGACGCGACGGGCTGGACCGAACATTTCATCTGGCCAGCCAAGGGCCGGATCAGCGGCATCTTCGGGTCGCAGCGTATCCTTGGCGGTGTGCCGATGAATCCGCATGGCGGCTTTGATGTCGCAGCGCCTGCCGGTACGCCGTTGCTCGCGCCGGCCAGCGGGATCATCGTGCTCGCAGGGCCACCGCAGTTCAGCCTAGAGGGCAATCTGCTGATCGTCGATCATGGCAACGGGTTGTTTTCGTCTTTCCTCCACCTGTCCCGGGTCGATGTGAAGGTTGGTGACCGGGTGGCGCAAGGGCAGCGGCTGGGGGCGATTGGCATGACCGGCCGCGCCACCGGCCCGCACGTCCACTGGGGGATGAACCTTGGCGAGACGCGGGTCGACCCGCAACTGCTGCTGCCCTCTCTCCCTTGAGGGGAGAGGTCGACTCAGCCACAGGCTGAGCGGGTGAGGGTGGAGGCCGAACCCCCCAACAGCAATCGGCATCCACCCTCACCCGCTCGTCGGCCTGACGCCGCCGAGTCGCCTCTCCCCTCAAGGGAGAGGGGGTAGGGCCTTAACCCGCCTCGCGCGGATTGGGATCAAAGCCACTCGCATCGGCGGTGCGGAAAAAGGCGCGCAGCAGGTCGCGTTCCGGCTCGGTGATATGCGGGTTCCAGACGTCAAAGATCAGGATGGCGCGCAGTTCGTCGCTGTCGTTCCACGCTTCATGTTCAATCGTGTCGTCAAAGGCAAAGGCGGTGCCGACGGTCCAGCCCCGCGTTTCGCCGCCAACCCGAAATCCGCAACCCGGCGGCACGATCAGCGGCAGGTGAACGATGGTCCGGGTGTTGCTGACCCCGGTGTGCGGCGGGATGCGGGTGCGGGGCTTCAGGATCGAGAAGAAGGCCGTCGGCGCGCGACCGGGCAGGTCGGCGCGCGGCAGGCGGTCGAGCGCGGCGGCAGTTGCTGGACAGCGCGCCAGCGCCGGTGCGACCGGCTCGCCATATTTCCAGAGATAATAGGAGCTCCACGCCATCGAATTATCAAGCGGCGTCCATTTATTTTCGGGCGTACCGGGGTCCATCGACACATAGGGCGCAAACCCTTCGCCGCCGTCGCGCAGCAATGCCGCGATCTCCGCCCGGATGGCCGGGGTTGCGGCTTCGATATCGGCCATCCACGGGAAATGTTCGCGCCCGAAAAACTCGTCGGCGGGCAGGAACGGGAAATGCAGGCCGGCGCAATCATTGGCATAGACCCGCCGCCGCCCGACCGCCGTATCCACCGCCGCATTGAACCGGCGCAAGGATCGGGGGTCGGCCCCCGCCCGCGCCCCGGCCAGCCCTTCGTCAATCACGGCGCCAAAGGCCGCGGTATGTGCGGCGACGAACTGCTGGGCCTGCGCCAGCCGCGCCGCAAGGGCAGGCGGCAGATGTTCGACCGGCGGCGCGACGACCAGCGCTCCGCCCCAGGTCTTGCTCGCCTCGGGCAGTTCGCCCAAGCGCTCAAGCAGCTCGGCTTTGCGGACCAGCGCCATGAAATGCACGGCATCAAGCGCCAGCGCCCGGTCGAGGCTGTGTCGCTCCCCGGCGTCATCACCAAGACGTCGCTGCGCCTTGGCAAGGTTCAGCCACAGTGGCGGCGCGGACGGGTCGGCGGCAGCGGCGCTGGCAAACAGCGCGGCGGCGGTTGCCGCATCGCCGCCGTCCAGCGCCCGGACGCCTTGCGCGTTCAGGGCTTGCGGGTCGCCGTCGCTCGTCACCGACTCAGCCAACGCGCGACGCCCGCACCGCGATGCCGCCGTCAAAGCCCATGAAAAAGCCGCCGACCTTGCCGCGCTTCAATCGGACCGTCGATCCGGGCTTCGGGTCGCGGCGCACCACTTCGCTGGTCCGCCAGACGGCGCCGCCCTCGATCACCACGGTGAACATGCCGTATTTTTCGGCCCGGACGCTGACGGCGGTGCTGTCGATGACATCGGGGGTATCGCTGGCGCTGTCGTCGTCGGAAAAGAATGGCAGCTTGGGCATGACAAACCCGAACAGCGCCCGCCGGGTCTGGCGCACATCCTCGCGGTTGACCACGGCGATCTGCCCTTTGGCGGTGGCGTCGGCCAATGCGCCTGCGGTCCGGTCATAACAGGCGAGGCGTTTGGCATCCTCGGCTTCGGCCTTGCAGGCAACCAACGCGCTGACCAGTGGCGATTCGGGCGTGTCCTTTGCAGCGGCAACGCCCCCCGCCACCAGCAGCACCGCCGCTACGATCACACCACTCCGCATAACAACCTCCCCGGCTCAGACACCTGCTCTTTGCCACGATGGACGCGGGCAGGGCATGTGTCGATTTTGCAACAGGGGTTCACGGAACGGTAAACCAATGACGTTGCACGGTTGCGTGAACCCCCACCGGGCTTTCATACACGGCCCATGTGCCGATTGGTGCGTCCCTGTAGCAAGCAGCGGCGCGGCCACCGGGCAAAAACTGAGGGGACTAAAATGTCAAATGTTTCGCTGAAGACTGCTCTGCTGCGCACGACAATCCTTGTTGGTGCCGCTGCCATCGCTTCGCCTGCGTTCGCGCAAGCCGCCAAATCAACCGTCGCCGCTGCCGATGAGGCTGCTGCTGGTGACGAAGAAATCATCGTTACCGGCTCGCTGATCAAGAACCCGAACCTCGAGCGCTCGGCGCCGGTTACGGTGACGACGGCGGACCAGATCGAACTGAAGCAGTCGAACGTCGCCGAAGAAGTCCTTCGCGAAATCCCCGGTATCGTCCCCAGCATCGGGTCGGCCGTCAACAACGGCAATGGCGGCGCATCGTTCGTCGATCTTCGCGGCCTTGGTTCAAACCGCAACATCGTACTGCTCGATGGCAACCGCATCGCGCCGTCGAACTTGGTCGGTCGCGTCGATCTGAACAACATTCCGCTGGCACTGGTCGAGCGTGTCGAAGTGCTGACCGGTGGTGCATCAACGACTTATGGTGCCGATGCCGTGTCGGGCGTGGTTAACTTCATCACCAAGCAGAATTTCCAGGGCCTTGACGTTTCGGCGTCGGAGCAGCTGACCGAAAAGGGTGACGGCAACACCTTCCGTGCCGACGTGACGATGGGCGGCAATTTTGATGACGACAAGGGCAATGTTGTCCTGAGCATCGGCTATCAGGAGTCAGACCCGGTCTATCAGGGCGCCCGCGATTTCGGCTCGTCCAACATTTCATCCTTCTCGGGCACCTTCGGCGGGTCGGGCACCTCGGTCCCGTCGCGCTTCTCGGGCACACGTTCAGTCGTTGCTGGTACAATGACGCCCAATTTGCAGACTGCGTTTACGCGGACTGGCGGAATTGATGCCGCGACTGGCTTGCCTTTGGTTATCGCGAATGCAGCGGGAGCCAACAATCCCGGCGTTTCGCAAGTCGATACACGGACTGGATCAGCAACGCTCGGCGCTGCGGTTGGCACATTTAACCTGTTTAACTTTAACCCATACAACATCTTCAATACGCCATTTAAGCGCTTCAACATCTTCGCGCAGGGCAAATATGAGTTCACCGACAATGTCGAACTCTACACGCGGGCGCTGTTCTCGAAGAACCAGGTCAACACCATTATCGCGCCTTCCGGGTCGTTCGGTGCTGCGGTCACGATCCCGCTCAGCAACCCGTATCTGCCGGCAGCTCTTCGCAACCAATTTTGCGCGCGGAATATTGCGCCCTCGATTTCGGCAGTTAACGCTGCTGGCCAGACTGTAACTGTTCAGGCCGATTACACACCTACCTTTGCGCCTGCTCAGTGCGCAGCAGCAGCAACGGCATTGACTGCCGCTGATCCAAATTTCCGCACCGTTAACGTCACGCTCAACCGCCGGACGACGGAAATTGGTCCACGGATCAGCGAGTTTGCGACAACAATCTTCGATTATCGTGCTGGACTGCGCGGCAAGCTGACTGACACCATCGATTGGGACATCAATGGGTCGTACGGCGAATCAGAGAACCGCCAGTCGCAACAGAATTACGTTCTGACCTCGCGGTTGCGCTCGGCCGTGTTTGCGACCAACACGACCACCTGTCTGGCGAATGCCCCGCTGGGCAGCACGGCGAGTGGCTGCGTTCCGGTCAATATTTTCGGGCCAGAAGGCGCGATCACCGCCAACCAGATTCCGTTCCTGACCTCCAACGCACAGACGCTCAACAAGACATCACTGGCGCAGGGCCGCGGCACCATCAGCGGCGACTTCGGCGTTTCGGCACCATGGGCTGAAGATGCGATCGGCTTTGCTGTTGGTACCGAATATCGGAAATACCGCGCTTCGCAGCTGTCGGACACGCTGTCGCAGCAGGCTGGTGAGCTTGGTGGTGCCGGCGGCGCTGCGCCGAACATCAATGGTGGCTTCGATGTCTGGGAAGGCTTTGGCGAGTTGGTCGCACCGCTGGTACAGGACAAGCCTGGCTTCAAGAGCCTGACGCTCGAAGCTGGTGTTCGCTATTCCAGCTACAAGGTCGATGCGCCGAGCAATCCTTCGTTCAAGACCACGACCTACAAGGCGGGCGGCAGCTGGGAGCCGATTGATGGCCTGAAGATTCGCGGCAATTACAGCCATGCGGTTCGCGCCCCGAGTATTTCGGAGTTGTTCACGCCGGTTTCGACTGGCTTGACGACGCTGACCAATGACCCTTGCGCTTCTCTGACCAACGCCGGCGGCGCCATCGCCGGCCGCCCCCCGCAGTCAGCGGCACTTCGTGCTGTGTGCATTGCTCAGGGAGCTACGGCTGGCACAGTCAACACGATCCAGCAGCCGACCGCTAACCAAGCAAATAATACCCAAGGCGGTAACATCAACCTGAAGCCAGAGAAGTCCAACTCTTACACAGTTGGCGCTGTGTTCACGCCAGCCGTAGTACCGGGCCTGTCGATCACTGTTGATTATTACAATATCAAGATCACCGGGGCGGTTTCGGCCCCAACGGCTGCAGATGCGGTCGCGGCCTGCTTCCAGAACGTCACGGCAGCCAGTGCTACAGACCCGAATTGCACGATCATTCGTCGTAACCCGCTGACCGGTGGACTCGATGGCGATCCGGCGACAACGGCCGGCATTCTTACTGCCATCACTAACCTTGGCATTTTGAAGACTGATGGTATCGATCTTCAGGCGAACTACAGCCGTGATATCGGTTTTGCCAAGCTGGGCCTGACATTTACCGGCAATTACACGCATGATTCGAAGTTCAACTCGAACCCGCTGATTGCGACGACCCCGAACCGCGAATGCACCGGCTATTACAGTGCCAACTGCGCCTCGATCCAGCCAAAGTTCCAGTGGTCGCAGCGGACTACGCTGAGCTTCAAGCAGATCGATGTTTCGCTGCTGTGGCGTCACATCGATGCCGTCGAGCAGGAGCCGCTCGATATTACGGTCGGTAACGGGCCTGCCTTCCAGGGCGTGTTGAACAGGGGTTCCGGCCTCGCTGCAGCAACGGCTGCCGGCAACCAGTTCGTTGGGGCCACGGTTGACTTCCAGCATATCAAGGCCGCGAACTATTTCGATCTGACCACCCGCGTTGCCGTCAACGACAATCTGTCGCTGACTGTGACCGTGCAGAATTTGCTCGACAAGCAGCCACCGCTGACCGGGTCAGGCCTCGGCCTCACCTACAACAGCGGCAACACCTACCCATCGACGTACGACGCCCTGGGTCGCCGCTTTGCGGTGGCAGCGCGCCTGAAGTTCTAGTTCGGACTTCAAAGCCTAACGGAAAAGGGCGGGCCTTCGGGTCCGCCCTTTTTGCGTTGGGGGGTGTTGGCCCATGTTCCTCCCCCTTGAGGGGGGAGGCGACGGGCGGCGTCAGGCCGCGCGCGGGAGGGGGTGAAATCTCCCAGTCCGGTGTCACCCCTCCCCGGTCGGCTGGAGCCGACTCGCCCTCCCCCTCAAGGGGAGGGACAGCTCCGCCCCGTTTCGGGATGACGGCGATACGTTACTTGGCCGGGCTGGCCTCCGGCCCTGATGGTGCCGCAGGCTTTGCGGCGGCTGGCGTCTTTAGCAGGGCGGCTTGCGCCGCGCGCATATCATCGCTCGCACCCGCCGAGGCTTGCAACCGCGTCCCTTCGATTTTTTCGGCGGCCTCAGCGGCGCTCGTCTCGCCGGTATGGCTGACCAGGGCCGACCGGTACACAAAGACCATTGCCACCCCGATGCCGAAAATCAACACTGCCAGCCAGACCACCAGCCTGCCGCTGGGGCCTGATTCGTCCCTGTTCGATGGTCGCTGCGGTTGAGCCATACTGATCCCCTCTCGACAGCGCACTAGCAGTGCCGATGCGGTTAGGAAAGGTCCGTTGTTCAGCTGCGAGGCGCATAGAGGGCCCGCACGAACGTCAATCCATCCGGCGGAGCATTCAGCCCGAGCGCCTGACGATTTGCGGCAATCAGCGCTGCACCAAGGTCATCCGGTGTCCACTTGCCATGCCCAACCAGGCTGAGGCAGCCGACTATCGATCGCACCTGATGATGCAGGAACGACCGGGCATCGGCCTCAATGACAACGACATCGCCGTCGCGCGTTACCGTAAGGCGGTCCAGCGTCTTCCGGGGGCTGGCCGACTGGCAGTGCGCTGACCGGAACGTCGTGAAATCATGCGGCCCAATCAGCTGTTGCGCTGCGGCATGCATCCGCGCGGCATCCAGCGGCTTGCCAATCCGCCACGCAAGGCCGTGATCCACAGTCAGCGGTGCCCGCCGGTTGACGATCCGGTAGCGGTAGCTGCGTCCGGTGCAGCTAAAGCGCGCATGGAAGTCCGGCGACGCGATCCCGGCGGCGAGGATGGCGATCGGGGCTGGCCGGGCCAGCGCATTGATCGCATGCATCAGCCGGGCGGCTGAGAGATTGGTTTCGATGTCGCAGTGCGCAACCATGGCGGCGGCATGGACACCGGCATCGGTCCGGCCCGCGCCGTGAACGGCAACGCTTTGCCCCGTCGCCGCAAGGATCGCGGCTTCGATGGTGCCCTGAACGCTCGGGTCATGCGGCTGCCGCTGCCAGCCGACGAAGGGGCGGCCGTCATATTCGATCGTGAAGCGAAATCGCGGCATCGGTCAGCCGGCCGCCACGACAGGGTTTCCGCGCAGATAGTCCTTCGCGCGCATCGGCGGCTTGTCAGCCGGCTGCACCAGCACCGGCCGGATCGCACCGGATGAACAGGCAAGGGTCAGCTGATCGTCCAGAATCACGCCCGCAACACCCTCGGCCTCGACTACCTCTGCTGCGAGGATTTTCAGGCGTTTGCCCGCCAATTCGATGAACGCGCCCGGTGCGGGATTAAAGGCCCGGATCGCTGCTTCGACCTCTGGTGCCGGGCGCCCGAAATCGAGCCGCGCCTCGGATTTGTCGATCTTCCTTGCGTAGATGACCCCGTCCACAGGCTGAACCGACGGCGTTAGATCGGACAGGGTCGCCAGCGCGCGGACAATCAGTCTTGCCCCCATATCAGCCAGTTGGGCGGTCAATTCACCGGCAGTTTTGTCGGCAATCGCTGTTGTGGCGCTCAGCAGCATCGGCCCGGTATCAAGGCCGCATTCCATCTGCATGATGGTGATCCCGGTTTCGGCATCGCCAGCCAGAATGGCGCGCTGGATTGGCGCTGCACCGCGCCAGCGCGGCAATAGCGAAGCGTGGATGTTGAGACAGCCGTGCCGGGGCGCATCCAGAACGAACTGCGGCAGGATCAGGCCATAGGCGGCGACCACGGCGATATCGAGATCAAGCTCGGCCCAGGCTGCCCGGTCGCTGTCGTCGCGGAAGTTGATCGGCGACCGGACCGGCAGGCGCAAGTCCATCGCCCGCTTCTGCACTGGCGACGGCGTGAGCGATCGACCCCGTCCGGCCGGGCGCGGCGGTTGCGTGTAGACCGCTGCAACGTGGTGGCCAGCCGCAATCAGCGCGTTCAGCGCTGGAACAGCAAAGTCCGGGGTTCCCATGAAAGCGATCCGCATGGTGCCTCGCTATCGCGGCGCGCGCTGCCGTGCAACGCGCTTGCCGGGTCGGCCCCGAATCCCCATAGGATGTGCGCCATGGCTTCTCCCGAAATTGATGCGCTCACCCAGGCGCTGGCCCGCCTGCCGGGCCTCGGTCCGCGTTCGGCGCGCCGGGCTGTGCTGCATCTGCTGAAGCGCCGTGAAACCGCGCTGGCACCGCTGGTACAGGCCTTGCAAGCTGTCGAGGCCACCATGGTAACGTGCCGGACATGCGGCAATTTGGACACGCGGGAGCCCTGTAGTATTTGCACGGACACGCGCCGGGATATGTCGGCGCTCTGTGTGGTTGAGGAAGTTGCCGACCTGTGGGCGCTTGATCGCTCGCGCTTGTTTCCCGGGCGATATCATGTCCTTGGCGGACGCCTGTCAGCACTCGACGGGGTGCGCCCTGAGGATTTGAGCATTGATGCCCTGGTCATGCGGGTTGCGGCTGGCGGATTCGAAGAGGTGGTGTTGGCGATGAACGCAACACTCGAAGGTCAGACGACCATGCACTTCGTCGCAGATCGCCTTGAAGGGGCGGGCGTTCGGGTGACCCAGCTGGCGCACGGCGTCCCGGTTGGCGGTGAACTGGACTATCTGGACGAGGGAACCTTGGCGCAGGCACTTCGCGCGCGCCGTCCCGTCGCTTGACCTTGAGCCCTGCCGCACCTAGCTGACCCGCATGGCCCTGCTCAAGATCATCGAAACGCCCGACCCACAGCTGCGGGTCATCTCCAAGCCGGTGGCGCACGTCGATGACGAATTGCGCGCGCTGATGACCGACATGCTGGAGACCATGTATGATGCGCCCGGCATCGGTTTGGCAGCGATTCAGGTCGGGGTGCCAAAGCGGGTCCTGGTCATCGACCTGCAGCGCGACGGCGAGGATGAAAAGCCGGTTCGGGATCCGATGTATTTCGTCAATCCGGAGATCCTCTGGGAGTCGGACGAACTGGCCAGTTACTCCGAGGGCTGCCTGTCAGTTCCCGAAATGTACGGCGATGTCGACCGCCCCGCCCGGGTCCGTGCGAAGTGGCTTGATTATCACGGCGTCGCGCATGAGGAGGAGATTTACGGGCTGCTGGCGACCTGCCTCCAGCATGAGATGGATCACCTGGAAGGTGTGTTGTTCATCGATCATCTGTCGAAGCTCAAACGCGACATGCTGCTCAAGAAGCTTGCGAAACTGCGGAAAACGAACAAGCCCGCCTAGCGTGGCAGCGTGATCCGGGTGCCGCTCTCGAAGTCGCTGACGACCAGCGCAGCAATCGCATCGGCGACGACCGATGGCGCTTTCAACGTCGCCGGATCTTCACCCGGAAAGGCCTTGGCCCGCATCCTTGTCAACGTCGCGCCCGGGTCGACAATTGCAACCCGGGTGGCGCTGATGTTGCGAACCTCTTCACCATAACAGGCAAGCAGCATGTCGAGGGCGGCCTTTGACCCAGCATAGGCTCCCCAGTAAGCGCGTGGCTTGAGTGCGACCGACGAGCTGAGCGCGATGACCCGGCCGTGTTCCGAGGCGCGCAGCAGGCCATCGAAAGCGCGCAGCAGGCATTGATTGGCCCCGACATTGAGCGCGAACACCTTGTCAAAGTCCTTGGGCGCCATGTGGGAGACCGGCATCAGGTCACCAAGGATCGCAGCATTGAGGATCAGGATGTCGAGCTTGCCCCACCGGCTCCCCACCGCCTGGGCCAGGCGGTCAATCTGCTCACCGTCGCACAGGTCGAGGGGCGCAATTGTGGCGGTCCCACCGGCGGTGTGAATCCGGGCTTCGGCTTCTTCGAGGCCGCCTTCGGTCCGACCGGTCAGCACGACGTGCGCACCAGCGGCAGCCAGCGCCTCGGCAGTTGCTGCACCGATTCCCCGGCTTGCCCCGGTCACCAGGGCAACCCGCCCCGCCAGCGGCTTTGTCACGCGCGGACCGCCCTTTCGCCGAGCAGCGAGAGCTGATCCGGGCTTTCCTGTTCCTCCTGGTCGGTCAGGCGGGTTGGATAGTCGCCGGTGAAACACGCATCGCAATTCTGCGGGGCGGCGTCATCGCGGGCCTCATTGCCAAGTGCCCGGTACAGGCCGTCGATCGAGATGAACGCCAGGCTGTCCACCTTGATGAATTCCCGCATCCGCTCGACATCCATCTGTGCCGCCAGCAGCTTGGCGCGTTCCGGCGTGTCAACACCGTAAAAACAGCTATGCCGGGTAGGCGGGCTGGCGATCCGCATATGGACTTCGGCAGCGCCTGCTTCCTGCAGCATCTGCATGATCTTGATCGAGGTGGTACCGCGCACAATCGAATCGTCGATCAGCACGATGCGCTTGCCGGCGATCAGCGCCCGGTTGGCATTGTGCTTCAGCTTGACGCCGAGATTGCGGATCTGGTCGCCGGGCTGGATGAAGGTGCGACCGACATAATGACTGCGGATAATCCCGAGTTCGAACGGAATGCCGGACTGCTGGGCGTAACCGATGGCCGCCGGCGTACCCGAATCGGGGACCGGCACGACGATGTCAGCCTCCACCGGCGATTCGATGGCAAGCTGCGCCCCGATTCGTTTGCGAACTTCATAGACGCTGGAGCCATCGACGATGCTGTCAGGCCGCGAGAAATAGACATGTTCAAAAATGCAGGGGCGGGGGCGCTGCGATTCGAAGGGGCGGATCGACCGCAGGCCGCGTTCGTTGATGATCACCAGCTCGCCGGGCTGGATCGAGCGCAGGAACGTCGCGCCAACCACATCAAGCGCCACAGTCTCCGAAGCAAGGATATAGGCGTCGTTCAACCGACCGAGCACCAGAGGCCGGATTCCCAGCGGGTCGCGACATCCGATCATGCCTTCAGGCGTCAGGCAGACCAGGCTGTAGGCGCCCTCAACCTGTTTCAGCGCGTCGATAAACCGGTCGAGCAATGTGCGGTAGGTACTTGTTGCAACCAAGTGGATGATCGTTTCGGTGTCGCTGGTCGAATGGAAAATCGAACCCCGGCGCACCAGGTCGCGGCGCAGCTTCGTCGCGTTTGAAATATTGCCATTGTGCGAAACCGCAAAGCCGCCCGAGGCGAGTTCGGCGAACAGCGGCTGCACATTGCGCAGCGCCGCATCGCCTGTGGTGGCATAGCGATTGTGGCCAATGGCGATGCGGCCCTGCAGGCGGCTGATCACATCTTCACGGTCGAAATTCCCGGCAACATGGCCCATCGCCCGGTGGGTATGGAACTCCTTGCCGTCAAAGCTGGTGATGCCCGATGCTTCCTGGCCGCGATGCTGGAGGGCGTGCAGCCCGAGCGCCGTCATGGCTGCGGCACCGTCGGCACCCCAGACGCCAAATACGCCGCACTCCTCATGGAGTTTGTCGTCATCGAACGGATGCGTGGTAAGCAGAGCGTCCATCGGGACTCCGGTCTCGGTGGCGAGGTTTTCGGGATATAGGCGGAAGGCTTTGGCTTGTCGCCCCCTCACGTCACAAAAAGGCAATGGACCGGCAATGGACAAGGCAGAACGCGAGACAACGACGGCGCTGACCCCGAAATGGGACGAGCGGGGCCTCATTCAGGCGGTGGCGACCGATGCCACAACCGGCGCAGTGCTGATGGTCGCGCACATGGACGCAGCCGCACTGGCGGCGACGCTGACCACCGGCGAGGTGCATTACTGGTCGCGGTCGCGCGCCGAGGTCTGGCACAAGGGCGGCACCTCGGGACATGTTCAGCGCGTCGTCGAACTGCGGATCGACTGCGACCAGGACGCCGTGTGGATTCGCGTTGAACCGGCAGGCCCTGCCTGTCACACTGGCGCGCCCAGCTGTTTTTACCGGGTGCTGGCCGACGGGAGGCTGACGCTCGCCCTGATGGCGAAGGGATGACCCGGCTTCAGCCGAGCAATGCGCCCGGCAACACCATCGGCACACCCGCCGTCTTCGCCACGGCCTCCGCCCAGATCGCGGCCTTGTCGATCTCGTCGCCATGGACTGCCGCCGCGTCGCGATATTCCGCCGCGCGGGCCGGTCCGTCAAATTCGGCACCATGTTTTGAATGGCGGGTGAAGGCTGGTCCGGCAACAATGTCGGCGATCGCAGCCGTGTCGAGCGGCAGGCCGAACAATCTGGCGAGCGCTGCCATTGTGTCTGCCGGCCGGGCCAGCAGCGTCTCGCTGTCCAGCGTCCGAACCTGGTCGGGATAGTCTGCCGTCAGCCGCGCAAACAGCGCATGCTGTGCCAGCCACCCGACGGCTGCGACCTGCAAATCGGTTTGGCCAAGGAAATCCTCCGGCTCAAACCCAAGATCAATCAACCCGTCGCGCAGCAGTTTGACCAGCAGGTCGCGCACCCATAGCCGCCCGGTCATCTCCTTTTTGGCAATCGAGCTGAGATAGGTCCGCAAGGGTGCCTCGAGCAGCAGCGCATGGGCGGTGGGTCGCAGCGCCAGTGTCACGCTGATCAGCGGCGCGATGATGTTTGACGGCTTGATGATCATCGCCTCACCCGGCTCGAACGGTCGCGCCAGCAGGGTCAGCGCACTGTCGAGCGCGCGTGCAATATCGGCCGGTTTGCCGCCGCGATGCTTCCATCCGGACAGATCATTGAACACCACCGGTTCCTTCAGGCCCATCGACACGCCAGGTAGGTCGAAGGCCCGGGCCAGCACGGTTGAGCAGCAGAACGCCGAGTGGAAGATGAAGTGGAGTGGGGCGGGCGGCGGTGCGGCGGCAATCGCTTCCACCCGTTTGACAACGACCGGCGGGTCGCCAGCGGGCAGATATTCGTCGGTCAGAAAGGTGACGGTACGGTGCAGGTCGCGCGGGACGTGGCGGAAATGGAAGGCATCATAGACCGGATCATAGCGGTGGGCGTGCCACTGCGCCTGCCCCACGACGGAATTTGCATCAGCCATTCAGCAACTATTGCCCACACTGTTGCGGCCCCGCAAGCCGCGTGACATATTGCGAGCTGATTGGTTCAGGAGACTGTCTATGCGTGCCATCATCATCGGCCTGACTGTGGCGTACATCATCGCGGCGCCCGCATCGGCTGCCGACACAGCAGCGACCGCCACCACATTGACCCAGCCCGAGGAAAAGAAGATTTGTCGCGCGTCGGTTGAAACCGGCTCTCTGATCAAGAAGCGCAAGGCCTGCCTGACCAAGGCGCAGTGGGTCGCTGTCGATGATCAGCATGAGCGGGAGGCGCACAAGATCATCGAGGAAAACACCGGCAAGCCGCAGAGCAACTAGGGCCAAGACCTTGTCCCGCTCATCCTGAGCGAAGTCGAAGGACGCAGGATGCCGGGACTGTGGGTCCTTCGACTTCGCTCAGGATGAGCGGGGCGATGGATCAACCCAGTGGAAAATACGCCCGACTCAGCCAACGACCAACTCCAGCTTCCCGTCGCCTGCATCAACCCGGATGGTCGACCCGTCCGGCGCGCGGCCTTGCAGGATCAGATCGGCGAGCGGGTCCTGCAGATGTTTCTGCACCGCGCGCTTCAGGGGTCGGGCACCGTACACTGGGTCATAGCCGACGGCAGCGAGCCAGTCGCGGGCGTTGCTGGTCAGCTCCAGATTGATCTTGCGGTCCTTCAACAGGCCTGCCACCCGCTCGATCTGGATGTCGACAATCGCGCCCATGTGCGCCAGCGCCAGCCGGTGGAACAGGATGATTTCATCCAACCGGTTGAGGAATTCCGGGCGGAAATGCCCGCGCACCACCTCCATCACCTGCGGCTCCACGACTTCGACATCCTGATCGTCTCGCAGGCCCGCGATGAACTGTGACCCGAGGTTGGAGGTCAGGATGATGATCGTGTTGGTGAAATCCACGGTGCGGCCCTGCCCGTCGGTCAGCCGGCCATCGTCCAGCACCTGCAGCAGGATGTTGAACACATCGGCGTGCGCCTTTTCGACCTCGTCGAACAGCACGACCTGATAGGGCCGCCGCCGCACCGCCTCGGTCAGCACGCCGCCTTCCTCATAGCCGACATAGCCTGGTGGCGCGCCGATCAGCCGGGCAACTGAATGCTTTTCCATGAATTCTGACATGTCGATGCGGACCATCGCGGTGGCGTCGTCAAACATGAAAGCGGCAAGCGCCTTGGTCAGCTCGGTCTTGCCAACGCCGGTCGGGCCGAGGAACAGGAAGGAGCCAAGGGGCCGGTGCGGGTCCTGCAATCCGGCCCGGGCGCGGCGCACGGCAGCGGATACCGCCTTCACTGCATCGGCCTGCCCGATGACGCGCTTGCCAAGCTGGGATTCCATCGCCAGCAATTTCTCGCGCTCCCCCTCCAGCATCCGGTCAACCGGAATGCCGGTCCAGCGGGAGACGACACCGGCGATGTCATCGGACGTGACCTCCTCGCGCAGCATCGCAGTCGCCGACGCTGCGTCAGCCTCCGTCAACTCGCGTTCGAGCGCCGGGATCACACTGTAGCTTAGCTCCCCGGCGCGCGCGAAATCGCCGCCGCGCTGGGCCTGTTCAACCTCGATCCGCGCCGCATCGAGCCGTTCTTTCAGCTTGGTTGCCGCGTGGAGTTTTTCCTTTTCAGCCATCCAGCGGGTCGTCAGCGCCGCCGAATCCTCCTCCAGATCCGCAAGGTCGCCTTCCAACGCCGCGAGCCTGTCCTTCGAGGCGGCATCGCTTTCGCGCTTCAAAGCCTCGCGCTCGATCTTTAGCTGCATGATGCGGCGGTCGAGGTTTTCGATTTCCTCGGGCTTTGATTCGACTTCCATCCGCAGTCGCGACGCGGCTTCGTCCATCAGGTCGATGGCTTTGTCGGGCAGGAAGCGGTCGGCGATGTAGCGATTGCTGAGCGTCGCAGCGGCGACAATCGCGCCATCGGTGATGCGGATGCCGTGGTGGAGTTCATATTTCTCCTTCAGCCCGCGCAGGATCGAGATGGTGTCCGCAACGGTCGGCTCACCAACAAATACCGGTTGGAACCGCCGTGCCAATGCGGCGTCTTTCTCGACATGTTTGCGATATTCATCGAGTGTCGTTGCACCGATGCAGTGAAGTTCGCCGCGCGCCAGTGCCGGTTTCAGCAGGTTCGACGCATCCATCGCGCCCTCCGATTTGCCCGCGCCGATCAGTGTGTGCATCTCGTCGATGAACAGCAAAATGTCGCCTGCGCCTGCGGTCACCTCATCGAGCACGCCCTTCAGCCGCTCCTCAAATTCGCCGCGATATTTCGCCCCGGCAATCAGGCTACCCATGTCGAGCGCCATCAATTTCTTGCCCTTGAGGCCGTCGGGCACGTCGCCATTGACAATGCGCAGCGCCAAACCTTCGGCAATCGCCGTCTTGCCGACACCCGGCTCACCGATCAGCACCGGATTATTCTTGGTGCGGCGGGCCAGCACCTGAATCGTGCGGCGAATCTCCTCATCGCGACCGATCACCGGATCAAGCTTGCCGTCGCGCGCTGCCTGGGTCAGGTCACGGGCGAATTTCTTGAGCGCATCATAGCGGTCCTCCGCCCCGGCCGTGTCGGCGCTGCGGCCCTTGCGGATGCCTTCAATCGCGGTGTTCAGCCCTTGGGGCGTCACACCCGCCTTGGCCAGCGCATCGCCCGCCAGCGTGCCCTTGGCCAGCGCCAGCGCCAGCAGCAAGCGTTCGACGGTCACGAAACTGTCGCCAGCCTTGGTCGCAAGCTGTTCAGCCTGGTCAAGCACCCGGCTCGTGTCATTGTCCCATTGCAGCTGCTGCGCGCCGGACCCGCTGACCTTGGCGATCTTTGACAAGGCAACATCGGTCAATTGTTCGGCCGTCCGGGGATCGCCCCCTGCTGCGCGAATCAATCCGGCGGCCATGCCCTGATCATCCTCGATCAGCGCCTTCAGCAGATGCTCGGGGGCTACGCGCTGGTGGCTGTTGCGGATGGCGACGGTTTGCGCGGCCTGCAGGAATCCTTTGGCCCGTTCGGTGAATTTTTCGATGTTCACTGCTGCCTCATAATCTGGTCAGGCCGATATGGTGTTGCGAAACTGCAACACAAGGGGTGTGCCAGAGACATGGGAAGCCGTTGGCTCAGTGTCCAGACCTGGGCTTTGATCCAATTGCGAAAACCGCGCCGCCAAGCGCGCCGGCTAGGCATAGCATCAACAGGCCTCCGGTGGTGCGGGCGCTGGCGATGGGCGTGATGTCGAAACCGAGATGCATCAGCCATAGCGCGGTGGCCATCGCACCGGCTCCCGCGATGGCAAAGGCAAGCGGGCGGGGCAGCGGGACATAGCGACGGGCAAGTCCGGCAACCAGCAGCCCGAGCAGCAGCGCAATTGCAATCACGACTCCAAATGAGAAGACCAGTCCTGCCAAATCGGCCAGCG
>JAYVLC010000145.1:0-2212 GCA_043759675.1 Sphingosinicellaceae bacterium | reverse complement strand
GCACAGCCGCCGTGAAACGGCGCGCAGCAACGGAATTCCCGGAATCCCCGCTGCCGCAAGTCGCCGAAGTTGCCGGTCGGCATCTTGTGGGCGACCACCAGATACGGCGTCAACCAATGGCCGGAAGTCATCATCTGATATGTCGGCACCGATTTCCAACAGGTGCTCGACGGTCAGCGCCTTGGGGTCTGCCGGGGTTGCGTCCAAATAAACCGCACATTTTTCCAGTTCCTGGCGGATGAGGCCCCGGTCTCCGGTCGTCGCGTCATTCAGCCGGTTTGCGGCGTCCCGGTTCGCGTTCAAGCCAAGTTTGGCAGCTCCCTCGATAACACCCCGAACCGAGTCGCGCGCATCAGGCTCATAGGAGATGATCACAAGAGCATCGGGTGCGGTCTCCACGAGCTGAAGCAACTTTGAGCCCTTGCGCAAAATGCCCGCCGTAATAATAGCCGGGTTCCCAGCTGCGGGCAGGCCGAGCAACAACTCAAAGGCTTCGAGGCAGTCCTCGCCAGCACCATCGACCTGTATCACGCGAAGGTTGCCGAACATCGAGACCGCCGCAGCCTCGTCACCAAGGCGCGCCGGGTCGTCTTTCAAGCTGGCGGGCGTGATGGCAAGAATGTCATCGCTATTCGACGCCAGGCGTTCGGTCAGCTGGCGAGCCAGCTCGGTGGACGCGGCCGCGTCCGGGCCGTGAAACAGTGCGATCCGGAAGGTGAGAGGGGTGGTTGCAACCGAAAACCCCTTGGCGGCGTCTATCGATTTCATTTCAGGGGTTCGGCAAAATCCGGGGAACTTTTCACCAGCAGGGCAACGCGCGCGGCGATCTGTTGCGCCAACTCCGTCGACAGGCGTTCTAACGCGCTGGTTTCT
The DNA here is from genome assembly GCA_043759675.1 of Sphingosinicellaceae bacterium. Lineage (GTDB taxonomy): Bacteria > Pseudomonadota > Alphaproteobacteria > Sphingomonadales > Sphingomonadaceae > JADCGM01. Next base: position 1,339 of record JAYVLC010000145.1, on the reverse strand, counting down.
GCAGCGACAACCGCATAGTCTGATGAACGGACCACATCGATGCCCGCATCCGACCGGGCGGTCGCATCGAGATACGTGCGGCTGCCATCGGTCGAGATCAGGCGGTAACGCGCCCGAAGTGTTCGCCGTTCACGGGTGATTGAGTCGTCGCCCCGGATGCCAAAGCCTTCAATCCCGTCGTCCAGCTCGATTACCAGCCGGAACCGGGCCGAGGCAGCAGGGTCGCCCAATCGCGCCTGCACAGCCTGGCGGACCAGAAAGCCGGCCCGGTCCGGGATCGGTGCCACCGCTATGTCACCAAGTGTACGCGCGGCCAGACTGTTCGACCCACCTGAGTACACGGGCCGCAGCCCACAACCCGCCAGCACCAACAGCGCCACCAGGATCACCCGCCCGGTCATAGAACCAGATTTACCAAGCGGTCGGGCACGATGATGACTTTCTTTGGCAATTGGCCGCCGAGGGCTGCGCGGATTTTTTCAAGGCCGATGACTGCCGCCTCAACCTGCTCCCGCGCCATCCCCTTTGGCAATAGGATCGTCTCGCGCAACTTGCCGTTCACCTGCACAGCGATCGTCACGTCATTGTCGACGAGCATTGCAGGATCTGCGACCGGCCAGGCGGCGTCGGCGATCAAACCGGTGCCGCCGAGCTTGGCCCAGGCGTCCTCGGCAAGATGTGGTGCCATCGGCGCGATCAGCCGGACCAATGCGCGGATGGACTCGCGACGGTCAGCGGATGGTCCGGCCTTTTCGAGCGCATTGGCCAGTTCGTAGAGGCGTGCGACCGCTTTGTTGAAGCGCAGTGAGTCGATGTCGGCGGTGACGCCGGCAATTGCCCGGTGCGTTGCACGACGCAGATCGGGATCCGCGCCGCTTGCCTCGCTGTCGTTGTCGACGATCCGCCAGACGCGCTGCACAAAGCGCCATGCGCCTTCAATCCCGGCCTCCGACCATTGCAGATCGCGTTCGGGAGGCGAGTCGGACAGCACGAACCAGCGCACCGCGTCGGCGCCATATTGCTCGATGATCGGCGTCGGATCGACGACATTCTTCTTCGACTTCGACATCTTTTCGATGCGACCGCGCTCAACCGGCCCGCCTGTCTCGATCTCGACGATGCTGTTCCCGCGCCGCTCGACATCCTCGGGCGACAGCCACTCGCCCGTCGCCGAACGATAGGTCTCGTGCGTGACCATCCCCTGCGTGAACAGCCCGGCAAACGGCTCCGTCACATCGAGTCGCCCGATATGCTTCAGCGCCCGCGTCCAGAAGCGTGCGTACAGGAGATGTAGGATCGCATGCTCCACGCCGCCGATATACTGACCGACCGGTAGCCA
>JAYVLC010000144.1:0-5039 GCA_043759675.1 Sphingosinicellaceae bacterium | reverse complement strand
GCTGGAGGCCCGACCCGGAATCGAACCGGGGTGCGAGGATTTGCAGTCCTCTACGTAACCACTCCGCCATCGGGCCTCGAAGCGCGGGCGGGTTCCCTAGCAATGCAGCTTGGCGGTTGCAATGCGTGACGCTAAATGCGCTGGCAGTTGCATCCAAGGTGTATTATTCATATACATCACCATGAAGCGAGGACGACAGGCGTGAGCAAGCCCGGTTTCGAGACGATGCGCACTGCGATGGTCGACTGCCAGCTCCGCACGTCGGGTGTGTCCGACGCGCGCATCCTGGCCGCGTTTGCCGCTGTGCCCCGGGAGATGTTTGTGCGGCGCGAACTGGCGAATATCGCCTATGTTGATGCGCCGGTTGCGGTTGGACCGGGTCGGACGATGGTGGAACCGTTGACGCTCGGGCGGCTGCTTGAAGCGGTGAAGGTCGGGGCCGACGAATCCGTGCTGATTGTTGGCGGGTCAACCGGATATTCGGCGGCGATCATCGCCAAATTGGCGGCGCGTGTGACGATGGTCGAGCAGGATGCCGGCCTTGCCGATTCGGCGCGGGGGACGCTGACGATGCTCGGCGTAGACAATGTCGTGGTGATCGAAGCCCCGAACACTGGCGGAGCGCCCGACGGCGCACCATATGACGTGCTGGTCCTTGATGGGGCGGTAGAGATGCTTCCCGATGTTTTGCTCGGGCAGTTGCGGGATGGTGGACGGGTTGCGGGTGTGAAACTGGATGGCGGGGTCGGTCGTGCGATGACCGGCGTGATGATCGCAGGCGCGTTTGGCAGCGAGAATTTCGCCGAAGCCGTGGCGGCACCGCTACCGGGCTTTGGGCGCGAGACGGTATTTGTGTTTTGATGGCATATTCTGATTACAAGGGCTGACAAGATGACAGTGAAGCGTAACTGGCTGGCCCGTGTGGGCGTTTCTGCGATGTTGCTGGCTTGGCCCGCGATTGCCTCGGCGGAATCGCTGCAGGATGCCTTGATTTCGGCGTATCAGACCAACCCTGACATGCTGGCGCAGCGCGCCGTGCTGCGACAGGTTGATGAGGGCGTTCCGCAGGCCAAGGGCAGCTTTTTCCCCTCGATTAGCGCGACGCTGTCCAACTCCCGCTCGGGTCTGGATTTCAACGACAATGGCCGGTTCAAGACTGCCGACCTGACTGCACAGCAAGCGCTGTTTCGGAGTGGGCGGACCCGGTTGGCAATTGATGCAGCCGATGCGCGTGTCCTCGCGGCACGGGCGCGGTTGCGGCAGACCGAGAATAGCCTGCTGGCGCAGGTCGTGACTGCCTATGCCGATGTGCTGCGGTTTCAGGCCGTCGTCGAGCTCAACACCAATCAGGTGAAGGTGTTCGAGACCCAGTTGAAGGCGAGCAAGGACCGGTTTGAGGTTGGCGACCTGACCCGGACCGACGTTGCCCAGTCCGAGGCAAGTCGTGCCAATGCGTTGAGCAACCTCGTTGCGGCGCGGGGATTGCTGAGCAATGCCAGCGAGGCCTATCGGCGGCTTGTCGGCAACTCTCCCACCAACCTTGAGCCACTGCCAGCTCTACCTGTCCTGCCGGGAACGGTCGGCCAGGCGAATGACCTTGCGGCACAGAATGCCCCGGCCCTGATTGCGGCGCGCTTCGAGGAAGCCGCAGGCCGCTATGACGTCAAATCGATCGAAGCCGAGCGACTGCCGACTGTCGGCGTTCGCGCCGGCCTCAATTATCAGGAATCGGTTTTTCCCGGCGTGACCGGTGCCGGTGGTGCAAGTGTGACCCGGGGCGGTAACTTCTTCACGCAAAGCGTCGGAATCCAGGCGACGATCCCCCTGTATCAGGCAGGGGTAAACGGATCGCGCATCCGGCAGGCGCAGGAACGCCGCAGCCAGCTGATGGAAGGCATCGCCACTGCCGAACGGCTGGTGACCGAGGCGTCGACCAATGCGCTGGTCTCGGTGCAGACCGCGCGGTCATTGATCGAATCACTACAGGTCGCTGTTGACGCCAATGCGCTGGCGCTGGAGGGCACACGGCAGGAAAATCAGGTGGGCAGCCGGACGATCATCGAAGTGCTGAATGCCGAACAGGCGTTGCTCAACACACGGGTCAATCTGGTGACCGCCAAGCGCGACGAATATGTTGCAGCCTATAACCTGCTGGCAGCGACCGGGCAGGCCGAAGTTGCGGTCCTGAGCCTGCCGGTCGAGCGCTACGACTCGACGGCCAATCTCAAGCGAGTGCGCAGCAAATGGTTCGACTTTGACACCAATCCGAACGCCAAGGCGCTGCCTAAGCCGTCAAAGGCCAGCGCCAGTGGGTCGGCTGTGACGGTCAACCCGTGACAACGCCTGCGGTTTAGGCAAGTATCGCGGTCATGGCCCGAACCCAGGACAGCGACAGCGAACCGTCGATGGAGGATATTCTCGCCTCCATCCGGCGGATCATCACCGACGACACCCCGCCGCTGGCAGCAAGTGACGCTGCGCCAGTCGCTGATCCCGGGGTGGTGCCTGACGATGTGCTTGAGTTAACCGAGCCGTTGCCCGCTGCGGCTGTTGCCGCTTCCGGGGCGCGTAAATTGGTGTCGGACGTGACAGAGACGGCGTCCGCACAATCCCTATCAGCGCTGGAGGCACTGGTGGTTCGCGATTATGCCGGATCGGAGCGGACCCTTGAGGGTCTGGTCCGCGAGATGCTGAAGCCGATGCTGCGTGATTGGCTTGATACCAATTTGCCCGAGGTCGTCGAGCGGCTGGTCAGTCGCGAAGTTCGGCGGATCACGGCGCGGGATTGAGCTGACAGTTTCAACGCGGCGCGCAATGGCCTAACAGGTGGCCATGTTGAAATATCTCCCCATCGCTGCTGCGCTGCTTGCCGCGCCGCTTTCGGCCCGCCCGTTCACGCCGGACGATCTTGTATCGCTCAACCGGCTGAGCGAGCCGGCTGTCAGCCGGGACGGGCGGACCGCTGCGGTTGTGATGCGGGAAACGGATATTGCTGCGAACAAGGGTCGGTTTGACCTGTTCCTGCTCGATCTGACCAAGCCCGGTGCGCAACCGGTGCGGTTTCAGGCGACACCGACGATGAGCGAGCATAGTCCCGCCTTCTCGGCCGACGGGCGCACGGTGTATTTCCTGTCGGATCGGGGCGGATCGAATCAGCTGTGGTCAGCGGCGGTGGCGGGTGGCGCAGCGCGGCAGGTGACCAACCTGCCAGTTGATGTCGATGGATTTCTGCTTGCGCCAACAGGCGACCGGGCCGCGATCTGGGCGGAGGCGGATATGGCCTGTCCGAGTTTGAAATGCCCGGTGAAGGTCGGGTCGGGCGGATCGGCCAGGACCTATGACCAATTGTTTGCCCGGCATTGGGACACATGGGCCGGGACAACCCGGTCACGGCTGTTCACGGTGCCGCTTGCCGGTGCGCCCGCAACTGACGCCACGCTGGTATCGGGCGGTCTGATTGGTGACGTCCCGTCGAAGCCGAACGGTGATGGTTCGGAGATTAGCTGGTCGCCAGATGGCCAGACGTTGTATTTTGCCCTCCGCGAGGCGGGGCGGACCGAGGCCTGGTCGACCAATCTTGATATCTTTGCTGCGCCGGCCGACGGCTCGGTGCCGCCGGTTGATCTGACCCCGGAGAACAAGGCGACGGATACCAATCCAGCGGTCTCTCCGGACGGTCGCCTGCTTGCCTACACCGCGATGAAGCGGCCGACCTATGAGGCGGACCGGGAGGTCGTGATGTTGCGCGACTTGAAGACCGGCAAAGTGCGGACGCTGACAGGTGGCTGGGACCGGTCGGTGCAGTCAATCGCCTGGTCACCCAACTCCGGGTCGATACTCGTTCGGGCCCCGAGCATCGGGCAGGTCCCCGCGTACCGGATTGATATCGCCACTGGCCGGATCAACCAGCTGACTGGCGACGGGGCAGTGACCAACATCCTGCCGGTCGGCAATGGTGCCCTGGTCACGATGGAGTCGCTGACAGCCCCGTCTGATTTGTTCCGGATCGATGAATATGGTGCCGTGTCGCGACTGACTTCGGTCAACGCGGCAAAGCTCGCAGGGATTGAGCTTGGCAAGCCCGAGCAATTCAACTTTGCCGGCGCGAACGGCGACAAGGTTTACGGCTGGGTCGTCAAGCCTGCGGGATTGGCGGCGGATGCCAAGGCCCCGATTGCGTTCCTGATCCATGGCGGGCCGCAGGGCAGTTTCAACAACAGCTGGTCGTATCGCTGGAACCCGCAAAGCTGGGCCGGGCACGGGTTTGCCGTGGTCACCGTCGATTTCCATGGGTCGACCGGATACGGGCAGGCGTTCACCGATGCGATCAACAAGGATTGGGGTGGCAAACCGCTTGAGGATATAAAGCTCGGGCTGGCAGCAGCGACGGCGAAATATTCCTGGCTCGATGCTGACCGGGCTTGCGCGCTGGGCGGAAGCTACGGCGGCTTCATGACCAACTGGATTGCCGGGAATTGGCCGGACCGGTTCAAGTGTCTGGTCACCCACGCCGGCGTGTTCGATGCGCGCGGCATGGCCTATTCGACCGAAGAACTCTGGTTCGACGAGTGGGAGCACGGCGGGACCTATTATGATCAGTCCGACCAATATGAGCGGTGGAACCCGGTCCGGTTCGTCGACAAATGGAAGACGCCGATGCTGGTCATCCACGGCGAGAAGGATTTCCGGATTCCCTATGTGCAGGGGCTGAGCGCATTCACCGCGCTGCAGCGCCGCGACGTGCCAAGCCGCCTGGTGATGTTTCCGGACGAGAATCACTGGGTGTTAAAACCCGCCAACAGCCTGCAATGGCACCGGGAGGTGTTCGGCTGGATGGACCGGTGGCTGAAACCCTAGCGAAATCGGTTGCACACAACGATGTTATAATATATCACAAAATCCATGCACGACTCATGGATCGATCGTTCCGCTGTCAGCCTTTCCGGACTTTGCCTCGTGCATTGCCTGATTGGCAGCCTGTTGCTGGTCGCGGTGTCGGGTGTTGGCGGGTTCTGGAGCCATAATGTTCATGCGATCGG
>JAYVLC010000143.1:0-3245 GCA_043759675.1 Sphingosinicellaceae bacterium | reverse complement strand
CCATGGCAGGTCGTTGTGCCCGTCGATCAGCGGTGTTTTCGCCAGAACGGCGGCGACGCGCTTGTCGATGGCCGGATCGGCGAGGGCCGATTGATAGGCGGGCAGGGTGGCGGCTGCGAGCAATGCGGCGAGGATGATGTTGTTCATGGCTGCAACGCTAGCAGGTGTTGAGCTTCAAACAATCCGTCATCCTGACGAAAGTCAGGACCTCCATCCGGGGAATCGCCACCCTCGACGAGGTCCTGACTTTCGTCAGGATGACGGTGATTGTTCAACACCCACGGGAGCAGCCGGGACGTCGGCAGGCGGTGCAACAAAGTCAGCCGCCTGCCAGCAGATCAGCCCGACCCAGACCAGTGCGATCCAGCGATTCTTGAAGACATGCCGCCACATGGCAACAGCTTCGCTGCGACATGCTAACGGCTGATTAAGAGGTGCAGCCGCTAGGGCCGGATCAGATATTTTTCGCCGGTGCGCTTGGCGTTGTACGACGCAAGCACAGCCGGATCGAGCGCTTCGGTCAGCGAAATCTCGTGGCTGTAATGGCTTTTGAACGTCGTCGTGAGTTCGGCAACGACGCGGGCGCGCATCCGGGCTACGACCTCGGGGCCAGCCTTGGCCATGAACGGCGTCAACAGGAAGCCGGACAAGGCCCAGGTCAGTCCAAAACTGCGATTGAGGATCGTCGGGCCAAGGTCCAGCCCGCCGTAGACATAGACCTGCTTGAAGGTGTCGGAGCCATAGCGGCTGTAGGTCTTCATGCGCTTGACGGCAGCCACTTCCATGCAGCCCAATATCTGCCCCGCCAGTTTGCCGCCACCGATGGCATCGAAGCCGCAGGTTGCCCCGGTCTCGACCAGCGCATCGGTCAGGTCACCGAGGAATGTCTCGCTGCTCGAATCAACGATGTGCTGCGCGCCAATGCCCTTCAGCAACGCAACCTGCGCCGGACTGCGGACGATGTTCACAAGCGGGATCCCGTCCTTGGCGCAGATTTTCACCAGCATCTGCCCAAGATTCGAGGCAGCGGCGGTGTGCACCAGCGCGGTATGGCCTTCGCTACGCATCACTTCGGTGAACGCCAGCGCGGTCAGCGGATTGACGAAGCAGGACGCGCCGTCAACCGGGTCGGTCCCATCGGGCAGGACCATGCACATCCCAGCGGGCAGGCAGCGGTATTCCGCATAGATTGCGCCACCCAGCATCGCGACCGTCTTGCCAAGCAGCGCCTGTGCCGCCGGTGAAGCTCCGGCCTTGACCACAACGCCGCAGCCTTCATTGCCGACGGGCATTGCCTCACCGACCCGTCCCGCCATCGCGCGCATCCCGGCGGCCGGAATATCGGCGGTGATGACCGGCAACCCGTCGCGCTGGGAGGTTCGCACACTGCTCATGTCGCCGGCGCCGACCAGCAGCCCAAGGTCGGACGGATTGATCGGTGACGCTAGCACCTTCACCAGCACTTCATGGTCGCGCGGTTCGCCGACGGGCTGGTGAGTCAGCGAGATTTCGAGCCTCGCATCTGCCGTTACGAGGGAGAGAAGTTGCAGGCCGGTTGCAGGAATGTCGGTCATATCGGAGTCTCCGTCAGGAACGTGCAAATGCTGGCAGACCTATCGCCCGCGACTTGCCCGTCGGCAATCCTCCCCAAAACGAGAAATGCCCGGACCTCACGATCCGGGCATTGCTGCGCGACGAAGCTCTGCGGCCCAGTGCCGGGTTCCTGCGGTCCCCTGAACCCTGACGGCCAATTCCATCTGCAAATCACATTTGGTGCGGCCTGTCATGGCTTGGGCGGTGAACCGATGCCGGTTGCTTGTCCGCCGTGTCCCGGCTGCAACAGCCGTTGCGCGCGCGGGCTGCCATGCCTAAACACCCGGCCATGCGCATGACCCGATATTTTCTGCCCGTTTCCAGGGAAACACCGTCCGAGGCCCAGATCGTCAGCCATCAGCTGATGCTGCGGGCCGGTCTGATCCGCCAGACGGCCGCCGGCATTTATGCCTGGCTGCCACTCGGCTTGCGTGTCCTGCGCAAAATCGAGGGGATCGTCAGAGCCGAACAGAACCGGGCAGGCGCGGTTGAAGTGCTGATGCCAACGATCCAGTCAGCCGACCTTTGGCGCCAGTCGGGCCGCTACGAGGCCTATGGCCCCGAGATGCTGCGCATCAAGGACCGGCATGACCGGGAGATGCTGTACGGACCGACCAACGAGGAGATGATCACCGTCATTTTCCGGGATGCGGTCCGCAGCTACCGCGACTTGCCGCGCACCCTTTATCATATCCAGTGGAAGTTTCGCGACGAGACCCGGCCACGCTTTGGCGTGATGCGCGGACGCGAATTCCTGATGAAGGACGCCTATAGCTTCGACCTCGATGAGGCTGGGGCGAAGGCGTCGTATCGCGCGATGTTTGCCGCCTATCTGCGGACCTTTGCCGCGCTCGGGTTGAAGGCAGTGCCGGTCCGTGCGCCAACCGGGCCGATCGGCGGCGATCTCAGTCACGAGTTCCACATCCTTGCCGAGACCGGCGAGAGCGAGATTTTCTATGACAATGCTCTGGAAGATATCGCGCTTGATGCGCCCGACGCCGTTGAACGGCTGACCGCCATCTATGCGATGGAGGCCGAAGAGCATGAAAAGGTCGTCAATTGCCCAGTGCCGCCGGAGCGGCTCGCCAAGCGGCGCGGCATCGAAGTCGGGCACATTTTTTTCTTCGGAGACAAATACACCGCCGCCGATGCGCTCGGCATGTCGGTGCAGGGCGCTGACGGGCAGCCGGTTTGCCCACAGATGGGCAGCTACGGGATCGGTGTGTCGCGGCTGGTGGGCGCAATCATTGAGGCGAGCCACGACGACAAGGGCATCATCTGGCCCGACGCGGTGGCGCCGTACAAGGTTGGCCTCGTCAATTTGCGCGTTGATGATGCGGCCTGTGCGGCTGCGAGCGATGACCTGTACGCGCGGCTCGAAGCAGCCGGTGTCGAGGTGCTCTATGATGATCGCGATGAGCGCGGCGGCGCAAAGTTCGCCACGATGGATGTGATCGGCTTGCCGTGGCAACTGGTGATTGGCCCCAAGGGGCTGGAGCGCGGGATGGTCGAGCTGAAACGCCGTGCGACGGGTGAGAAGGAAGAGCTGAGCGTCGAGGCCGCCTTTGCGCGGCTGACCGCGTGACGACTGGTGCCGTTCCCGCGAAACCCGTCATCCTGACGCAAGTCAGGATCTCGTCGAGCGTAGCAGC
>JAYVLC010000142.1:0-2934 GCA_043759675.1 Sphingosinicellaceae bacterium | reverse complement strand
CACTTTGCGGGCCTCCTCAAACGGCCAGGCCTTTGATACCAGCGCTGCTGCGCGCATGTCGTCGTCGTTGCTCATTCGTTCTTTCCGACAGTTCCCGGTCGTTTATAGTGGACCCCGATGGCCGATCAATTGCCCTATCCGGCGCTCGTCGCCAGCCATGCGGGCCTCCGCATCGCGGAAGCGCTGGGCGATGTCCACCCCGTGACGCGCGGGGAGGCGATCCGGCGCACGGCTGACACGCCGACGATCCTGCTGAATGCACCGCTGACCGCGAGCCGTCTTGGCTATCCCGAGCTTGCCGGGATGGACCTGCTGGAGCTGTTTGCGTTTGTCCATCCAGCAACATTTGCCGTGCCAACTGCCGGCGGGCTGGCGGTTGCGCTCGGGATGCCCGCGCCGGTTGACCTCGAGGGAGAGGCGCGGTTTCTGCAGGCAGCGGCGGCCAGGTTGCTTCGCACGCTCGGGTCGCCGGACTGGGCTGAGCGCAAGGGGGCGCATGCCGCAGCGGCTGCGCTGCACCGGCTCGGCTGGCCGTGGGGACAGGAGGTGGTAACCCGGGTTGCTCGTCCGGAAAAGGCCGAGCGGATGCTGTTTCAGGCGCTGACCAAATGGGAGGACGCGCCGCCCCGACCGCGCCCACGCGATGTCACTGTCGATGATGCCGCCATCGATGACCGGCTCGACCAGTTACTCGGGTCTGGGGCGGAGGAACGCCCCGGCCAGCGCGCCTATGCCAAGGCTGCGGCGCATGCGTTTCGCCCGCGCGCCGTCCAGGCTGCGCCCAATGTTGCACTGGCCGAGGCCGGGACCGGGATCGGCAAGACGCTCGGCTATCTCGCGCCGTCATCGCTTTGGGCGGAGGCCGCGGGCGGTCCGGTCTGGCTATCGACCTACACCAAGGCGCTGCAACGCCAGCTGGATGCCGAGACAGCGCGGCTTTACCCCGATCCCGCGGTCAAGCGCCGCCGGGCCGTGGTGCGCAAGGGCCGGGAGAATTACCTGTGCCTGCTCAATCTGGAAGACGCGGTGCAGGGCGCGTTCATGGGCCGCGCAGCGGTGTTTGCCCAGCTGGTCGCCCGTTGGGCGCGCTACACGCGCGATGGCGACATGGTCGGCGGGGATTTCCCCGGCTGGCTGCCAACCATGTTCCAGCGGGCGGCGCTGACCAGCCTGACCGACCGGCGTGGCGAGTGCGTCTATGCGGGCTGCCCGCATTACCGGACCTGCTTCATTGAAAAGGCAACGCGCGCCTCCGCCGGAGCCGACCTGGTCATCGCCAATCATGCCCTGGTGATGATCAACGCAGTCCGCGGCCGGGCCGAGGGGCAGGGCATCAGCCGGATTGTGTTCGACGAAGGCCATCATCTGTTCGACGCCGCCGATTCGACCTTTGCGCTGCACTTGACTGGGGCGGAGGCGATCGAGCTGCGGCGGTGGCTGATCGGCCCGGAAGGCCGCTCGCGGGGCCGCCGGCGTGGTTTGACCGCGCGGTTGTCCGATCTGCTGGCCTATGACGACGAAGGTGCCGCCGCGCTCGATTTGGCGCTGGATGCCGCCAAAGACCTGCCGTCTGACGGCTGGCTGACCCGCCTTGCTGATGGGGTACCGGACGGGCCTGTCGAGCGGCTGCTGCTGGCGGTCCGCGCGCAGGTCCATGCTCGCGCCGAAAAGGCTGACAGTGGCTACGGGCTTGAAACCGAAGTCGCGAACCTGCTGCCGACCGTGATCGAGGCCTCGGTTGCAGCGAGCGCCGCGCTGGAGCGGCTGGTACGGCCACTGGCCACGCTTGAAACCCGGCTGACCGCGTTGATCGAGGAAGCACCCGACTGGCTTGATGTCGGGGCGCGGGCCCGCGTCGAGGGCGCCGCGTCAGGCCTCAGGCTGCGACAGGCGATGCTTGCGGCCTGGATCGGGCTGTTGGCGCGGTTGGGTGGCCCCGCTGATCCCGATTTCATCGATTGGTTCGCGCTTGACCGGATTGAGGGCAGCGAACGGGGTGTTGGCATTCACCGGCACTGGCTTGACCCGACACGGCCCTTTGCCAAGACCGTGCTTGAACCCGCACATGGGGTGCTGGTCACGTCGGCGACGTTGCGGTCGCGCGCGGCGGCGCTGGCCGATGATTGGCGGGATACCGAACTTCGCACCGGCGCGACCCATCTGACGCTGCCGCCGGTGCGCTTTGCCGCTGATTCACCGTTCGACTATGCCCAGCAGTCGCGGGTGCTGGTGGTAACCGACGTGAAGCGTGGTGACATCTCGGGGCTGGCGGGGGCCTACCGCGCCCTGATCGAGGCATCGGGCGGCGGGACGCTGGGGCTGTTTACCGCCATCGCCCGACTGCGGGCCGTCCACGCCCGCATCGCGGATCCGCTCGCGCGGGCCGGTTTGCCGCTCTATGCCCAGCATGTTGATCCGATCGACACCGGCACATTGGTCGACATTTTCCGGGCTGACCCCCATGCCAGCCTGCTTGGGACCGATGCGCTGCGCGACGGAGTCGACGTGCCCGGTCAATCGCTGCGCCTGGTCGTGATGGAAGGCGTGCCCTGGCCGCGACCGACGGTGCTTCATGCCGCGCGGCGGGCGGCGTTTGGCGGGGCGGCCTATGACGATCTGGTCACGATGGGGCGGCTGGCGCAGGCCTTTGGTCGCCTGATCCGCCGCGCCAGCGACCGGGGCGTGTTCGTGCTGCTGGGGCCGGCGGTGCCGTCCCGGCTGCTCGCATCGTTCCCACCGGGTGTGACAGTTGAGCGAGTTGGGTTGGCAGAGGCCGTGCAGACGGTGCGAAACATGTTGTCTGCGGAGCGAGTCGATGCCTGACAACCTTGTGCCCAGCCTGATCGTTGCCGGTGTCGCCATCCTGCTGGCGCTCGCCGAACTTGTGGTCCCGGCGCGTGGCGCAGTTCGGGCTCGCTGGCCGCTCAACCTTGG
>JAYVLC010000141.1:0-15402 GCA_043759675.1 Sphingosinicellaceae bacterium | reverse complement strand
CACAGTGCGGATTGAGCTACCCAATCGCGGCGGGCGCTTGCGCCCCGGAATGTTTGCGAATGTCGCGCTCGGCGGCATCGCCAACACGGCACTGCTGGTACCAAGCGAAGCCGTGATGCGAACGGGGACGCGCACGATTGTCATGCTGGCAACCGGCAATGGTCGTTATCAGCCCGCCGAAGTCCGCACTGGCCGCGAAGGCGGCGGGCAGACCGAGATTCTGGAGGGCTTGGCAGCGGGTGAGAAAATTGTCGCGTCGGGTCAGTTCCTACTCGATTCCGAAGCGAGTCTGACCGGAATCGAAGCCCGCAAACTGGGAGCGACGAAGTGATCGAATGGATCATCAGGGCCTCGGTCAAGGCACGAGGGCTGGTCGTGGTCACGGCGCTCGTTCTGACGCTCATCGGCATTGCAGCGGTACGGACAACGCCGGTCGATGCGCTGCCCGATCTGTCAGATGTGCAGGTCATCATCCGCACAACCTATCCAGGCCAAGCCCCACAGATTGTCGAGAATCAGGTCACTTATCCACTCACGACAACGATGCTCTCGGTGCCAGGCGCAAAGGTCGTGCGGGGCTATTCCTTCGTTGGCGACAGCTTTGTCTATGTGCTGTTCGAGGACGGCACTGACCTCTATTGGGCGCGCAGCCGGGTGCTGGAATATCTCAGTCAGGTGCAGGGAAAGCTGCCAGCGGGCGCGACGGCCTCGCTCGGCCCCGATGCAACCGGCGTGGGCTGGATTTACGAATATGCGTTGGTCGACAAGACGGGGCAGCACGATCTCGCCCAGTTGCGCAGCATCCAGGACTGGTTCTTGCGCTATGAGCTGAAAGCCGTTCCCGGCGTGGCCGAAGTCGCCAGCATCGGCGGCATGGTCAAGCAATATCAGGTCGTCGTCGATCCGCAGAAACTCGCTGCATATGGGGTGACGGCGAACGATGTCAGCGACGCCCTCAGACGCGCCAACCAGGAAACCGGTGGCGGTGTCGTCGAAATGGCCGAAGCCGAATATATCGTCCGCGCCACCGGCTATCTCAAAACCTTGGACGATTTTCGCGCGGTGCCGGTCCGCACTGCAGCGGGCGGCGTGCCGGTAACATTGGGCGATGTCGCCACGGTGCAAGTCGGCCCCGATATGCGGCGCGGAATTGCCGAACTCAACGGCGAAGGCGAGGTTGCAGGCGGGGTCATCGTCATGCGTCAGGGCAGGAATGCGCGGCGTGTGATCGAGGGTGTCCGCACCAAACTCGCGGAATTAAAGGCTAGCCTGCCGCCCGGTGTCGAGATCGTCACCACTTATGATCGTTCAGGACTGATCGACCGTGCGGTTGAAAACCTGACGGGCAAGCTGTTCGAGGAATTTCTGATCGTCGCGCTCATCTGCGGCTTGTTCCTCTGGCACGCGCGTTCGGCGCTGGTGGCGATCCTGACGCTGCCGCTCGGTATATTGATCGCCTTCATCGTCATGCGGGCGCAAGGGCTGAATGCCAACATCCTCTCGCTCGGCGGTATCGCCATCGCCATCGGTGCGATGGTCGATGCGGCGGTGGTGATGATCGAGAATGCCCACAAGCATCTCGAACGCTGGGCGCATGACAATCCCGACCAGGAATTGACAGGCGAAGCGCGCTGGCGCGTCATTACCGATGCCGCCGCCGAAGTTGGCCCGGCGCTGTTCCTCAGCTTGCTCATCATCACCTTCTCGTTCATCCCGATCTTCTCGCTGCAAGGCCAGGAGGGGCGGCTGTTCGCGCCGCTCGCCTTCACCAAGACCTATGCGATGGCAGGCGCGGCGCTGCTGTCGATCACGCTGATCCCGGTGCTGATGGGCTGGCTGATCCGGGGCAAGATTCCGGCGGAAGACGCAAATCCGATCAACCGCTTCCTCACGCGCATCTACCGCCCCGCGCTTGATTGGGTGCTGGGCAAGCCCAAAGCCGCGCTGCTGATCGCCGTGCTGGTGTTCGCAACAAGCATCTGGCCGATCACCCAGACCGGCGGCGAATTCATGCCGCAGATGAACGAGGGCGATCTGCTCTACATGCCCTCGGCACTGCCGGGTATCTCGACGGCGAAAGCGTCAATGCTGCTCCAGCAAACCGACCGCCTCATCAAGACCGTACCAGAGGTTGAAAGCGTTTTCGGCAAAGCTGGCCGTGCCGATACCGCAACCGATCCGGCCCCGCTCGAAATGTTTGAAACGACCATCCGGTTCAAGCCCAAGAGCCAATGGCGAACGGGCATGACGCCGGAGCGGTTGATCGACGAGCTGGACAAGACAGTCAAAGTCCCCGGCCTCGCCAATTTCTGGATTCCGCCGATCCGCAACCGGATCGACATGCTGGCGACCGGCATCAAAAGCCCGATCGGCATCAAGGTCTCGGGTGCGAACCTTGACGACATCGACCGCACTGCGCGAGAAATCGAGGCAGTGGCGAAGACGGTGCCGGGGATCACCTCCGCGCTCGCAGAACGGCTGTCCGGAGGGCGCTATATCGACGTTGTCATCAACCGGGCGGCGGCGGCGCGTTACGGCCTCAACGTCGCCGACGTGCAGGCCGTGGTGTCGGGCGCGATTGGCGGCGAAGCGGTCGGGCAAACCGTCGAAGGTCTGGCCCGCTATCCGATCAGCGTGCGCTACCCCCGCGAAATCCGGGACAGCGTGGATGACATCGTCAATCTGCCGGTGCTGACACCCTCCCGCCAGCAAATCACGCTGGGGACGGTCGCCGATGTCGATATCACCAATGGCCCGCCGATGCTGCGCAGCGAGAATGGCCGCCCCGCTACCTGGGTCTATATCGACGGACGGGGCCGTGCCCTGACCGAGATTGTTGGCGATCTGCAACGCGCGGTGGCGCAGAAGGTCAAGTTGCCGCCGGGGATCAGCGTCGCATATACCGGCCAGTTCGAGTTTCTCGAACGTGCCACGCAGCGGTTGAAAATCGTGGTTCCGGCCACGCTGCTCATCATCTTTGCGCTGCTCTACGCGACGTTCCGGCGCTGGGACGAGGCCGCGCTCATCATGGCGACGCTGCCGTTCGCGCTGACCGGCGGAGTCTGGCTGTTGTACCTGCTGGGGTTCAATCAGTCGGTCGCCACCGGCGTCGGGTTCATCGCGCTGGCGGGCGTGTCGGCAGAGTTCGGCGTGGTGATGCTGATTTACCTCAAACATGCGCTCGCCGAACATGAAGATGTCGAAACGGCTGTCCGCGCAGGCGCGCTGCTGCGCGTCCGCCCCAAGGCGATGACAGTGGCGGTGATCCTTGCCGGTCTGTTTCCGATCCTCATCGGTACCGGCGCGGGTTCAGAAGTGATGAGCCGCATTGCCGCGCCGATGATCGGCGGGATGCTTACCGCACCACTGCTCTCGATGCTCATCATCCCGGCTACCTATCTGATGATGCGACGACGCACCAAAGTTCAGCGCCCGGGACAATCAGCATGAAGAAGATTGCGCTCGATCATCGCGTGATCCCTGTCGTTGGCTGGCAAAGGCGTCCCGGCGTTTACTGATCGCCAGACGGGAGCGCGCATAACGAGGTCCGCCGGTGCCGATGGATCGTTTGCACGAGCGTGCAAGCGGACTATGAGTCTCACTGCCAGCCAGTCACACGCGCCGAAGGAAGAGATATAATGAACCGCAAGATGCTTCTCGGGTTTGTGACACCAGCGTTGCTGCTCGCGGCGTCACCGGCAGCAGCCACGAGCAACAAGACCTGGGGCAGGATCAGCGACATCGGTGCGGCTGGTCTCGCTGGTGCTGCTGTGGGCGTACCCTTCCTCGGCGACGATGCGCCGGGCGCACTTCAGGGCGGCGGCAGCATCGCTGTTGGATTCGGGATAACTTACGGGCTGAAACAGATTATTCATGAGCAGCGTCCCGATGGCAGCGGCGATGACAGTTTCCCGTCCGGGCACACCGCATTCTCCTTTGCTGCGGCGGCGTCGATGCAGCGGCGCTATGGCTGGGAGGTCGGAGTTCCGGCGACATTGGTCGCGACATTGGTGGGGTTTGCCCGCGTCAAGGCTGACAAACACCACTGGTATGATGTGGTTGCCGGGGCGGCAATCGGCGAGGCGTCGGGCGTGCTGTTGACGAGGCCGTTTGATGACCGGGTGCAGTTCTTCCCCTGGGGTGACAGCAAGGGCGGCGGCGTTTCTGCCAGCCTGCGATTCTGACGCGGTTGGCATCGCGGCTTTGGTTGCGCTAGCATCGCACGGATGAAGAACCGCCCGTTTCACCAGAGACTGGGGTTTGCCCTTGCCGGCATCCGCGAGGGCTGGCGCCGCGAATGCAGTTTTCGAACGCAGGTGGTGCTTGGCGGGCTGGCAGTCATCTCGCTGCTGATCTTGCGCCCGGCACCGATCTGGTGGGCGTTGTTTGCGCTGGTGATTGGCGTGATCTGGGCAATGGAATTGATGAACTCGGCGCTCGAGACGCTGATCGACCATGTCCACCCTGCGCTCCATAGCGAAATTCGGGTCCTGAAGGACATGGCTGCTGGTGCGGTTTTGGTCCTCAGCATCGCGGCACTGCTGATCGCAGCGGCGCTGCTGATTTCGCTGCTTTAGAGTCCGCGCTCCCCGGCCTGCCACAGCAGGGTAACGCTGATGCGCCGGTTGCTGGGATCAAGTGGGTTGCTGGCGTTGAAAGGTTCTCCGGCGGCAACCCCCTCGATGCGCGCAAACCGGGCAGAGTCGATCCCGGCTGCGGCCAGGGCCGCGCGTGTCGCCTCGGCGCGCTGGGCCGACAATAGCCAATTGTTCATGCGGCGGAGGCCCGCAAACAGCCGTGCGTCAGTGTGGCCGCGAACTGCCAAACGGTTCGGCAGTCCGGCGATTCCTCGCGCGACCGTTCGCAGCAGACGTTCGGCCTTTGGATTGAGATGATCGGTCCCGACCCCAAACATCGAAAACCGGGCCCGATCAATCAGTTCGATCCGCAATCCGTCATGCGTCCGGACGAAGCGCACCTGATCCTTCAGGCCAGCCAGGGCAGGGTCGCGCGTCAGCGTCCCCTGCAGCTGACTTTGGATCGCCCGGAACGATGCTTCATCAAGGGCGTCGGCGGCGCGCTTCCGGTCGAGTTCGGCCTCTGCCACGCGTTGGGCCGGGCCAAGCCCCTCCCGGGTCGACGGGCCGGTCGCACCTGGCCCTTCCTTGCGTCCGAACGA
The DNA here is from genome assembly GCA_043759675.1 of Sphingosinicellaceae bacterium. GTDB lineage: Bacteria > Pseudomonadota > Alphaproteobacteria > Sphingomonadales > Sphingomonadaceae > JADCGM01. The sequence goes on along the minus strand of JAYVLC010000141.1, from coordinate 10,223 downwards.
TCCGGTGGTGACCACGGGATCGTTCGCGGCTTTCTTGGATTGGGCCGGGTTTGGCGCATTGCCGTCCGGTGCCTGGATCGAACGACCGCCCATAATCCCGTTCGACCCGCCACTGTTTTGCTGCTGGATCAGGGTTGGGGTAAAATAGTCGGCAATGCCCTTGCGCTGATCCTCGCTGGTCGCGCCAACAATCCAGAGCAGCAGGAAGAAGGCCATCATCGCCGTCACGAAATCGGCATAGGCAACCTTCCACGCACCGCCATGATGTGCGTGCGGATGCATCATGGTGATTTTCTTGATGACGATGATTGGGATTGGCGGCGGCACCTCGCGCGCAGCCTTCATTTCCTCAAGGAACATCTCGGTCATTTGCCGCGCAACCCATCATAGGCCTCCGCGAACGTCGGCTGATTGTGGTGGGTGATACCGGTGCGCGCCGCCTCGATCACCAGAGCCTGCGGATTATTGTGCAGCGATGCGATGATGATCTGTTTGGCGACTTCATAAATCTCGGCGTCCTCATCGATCAGATGCTTCAATCGCCCGGCGAATGGCGCGACGACGCCATAAGCGAGAAGCACACCGAGGAACGTCCCGACAAGTGCTGACCCAATCATGCCCCCGAGCACGGCTGGCGGCTGGTCGATCGACCCCATGGTTTTGACAACACCCAGCACCGCCGCAACAATGCCAAGCGCGGGCAGGGCGTCCGAAAGCTGCTGCAAAGTCTCCTGGGGCTTCAGCGCCTCGTCGTGGTGGGTCTTCAGCGCATTGTTCATGACATCCTCAACCGCGTGTACCGGAAGCGAGCCAGTTGAGACCACGACAAGGCGCAAAGCGTCCGTCACCAGGGACGTAAAAAAATGATCTTTCAGTAGCTTGGGGAAGGCTGCGAAGATATCAGATGAGTTGGGTTCCTCAACATGTTTTTCAAGCTCCACGGCCCCGCCGGTCTTCATCACCTTCATCAGCCGTGCAGTCAGGAAGATCGCGTCGAGATAGTCGGCCTTTTTGAACTTTGCGCCCTTGAACGCTCGACCGAACCCGGCCCCGACGGCCTTCAGATTGCCAATTGAATTGCCGATGAGCAGCGCGCCGATTGCCGCACCGCCGATAATCAGCATCTCGTGCGGCATGGCGTGGAGAACGGGCTCGAGATTGCCGCCCGTAAGAGCGAATCCGCCAAACACCATCACGATCAACACGACCAGTCCGATCGCAACCAACATATGCCACCCGCCTCTCGCCTTGAGGTTCAGGACGGCGATGGATCGATCAAGTTTAGCGCAACGAGTCGAACAGGCTGAGAGACCCGATCCGCGCGAAGGCATCACGCGTCGCTTGCAGCAGCAACCGTGCGCGGCTCAGCGACACCGCAGCGGCCGATATGTCGGTGTCTTCGAGACGCCCGCGTGTCACCGTCAGGTCGAGGTCGGTTGCGGCCAGTGCGGTGCGTTCGGTGTCGAGCGCTGCAAGTCGAGCACCAAAGCGGGCGCGGGCATTGCCAATTTGCTCAGCGGCGCGTTCGATATCGGTTAATGAACGATCAATCTGGCTCCGCCGCGCCGCGTCGCCAAGGGATGGATCGGTCAAGGCGGCACGCAGATCGTCGATAGCCCCGAAGGCGGTGGTCGGGCCGCGACTGCTTTGGACCGCCTCAAAAACACTGGTGCCGGGCTCAGCGGCAACGATATTGCGCCCATCAATGAGCGGGACCACCGGCGGCGTACCACTCCCCTGCCAGGATACGATCCCTGCCGCATCCCTTGCGTACGCAGCCTGGTTGCCGCTGATGCCTGCAAACAACCAGCTTCCGCCCGGTTCCCGGATGTTTGCGGCGGCAAGAAGCTGATCCGAAAGCTGAGCGAGTTCGGCGGCGGCACTGGTGCGATCGGCGGCGTTGGCCGTGTCACCGGCGACGGCGAGTGCCACTTCACGCGCCCGATCGAGCAGATTGCCGGCTGTCTGAAGCGCGCCATCTCCAAGCGTGAGCCGGGTCGCCGCAGTGTTGATATTGCGCTCGGTTTGCGCGTGCTCGGCAAGTCGGCGGGCGATCGCGCTGACCCGGGCTGCATCGGTCGGCGCATCGGCCGGAGAGGCGAGCCGCTTGCCGGTCGAAATCTGCGCCAACAGCGCATCGCTTTCGGCCTGGAGAGCGTTCAGGCTCTGGGTAACCCGATCGAAGCTGCCGGTCGTGGCCACGCGCATCACCGGATCTCGAGCAGCGTGTCAAACAGTGTACGGGCTGTCGACAGAATGCGCGCCGCAGCCTGATAGGCTTGTTGGAATCGCAGAATATCGGCAGCCTCCTCATCGAGGTTGACACCGCTGATTGCATCGCGTGCCGCAATCGCACGACTCTGGGCGGAGCTTGCCGCAGCGCCATCGTCGCGAGCCGAGGCAAGCGCGCTAGCGATGCTGGTGACCTCGGCATCATAACGCTCGGCAAAACCGGCATCGCGCAGGGCAAGCAACGCCAACATCGCGCCATTGCCGTTCGGCCCCGGCGGCAGGGCAGCAGCAACTTGGCGAGGGTCGGAGAGCGCCGCCCCAAGAGTGGCCGCGAACGAACCAGTCAGCAGCGGGTTTCCGGGATTGCCGTCAAGATCGGATCCGGCCTGATGGGCGGCATTGAGCGCTGTTGAAATTGCGCTTGCGAGCTGGTCAAGACTGGCACTGGCCTCGGCACTGCGACGCGCGACGACCACCAGCCCGGCCAGTTCGCCGCTGTCGATGGACTGCGTTGCAGTACCGCTGCCATAGGGGTCGGTGACGATCTGGACGCCGCCGGACCCATAGCGCGCAACAACGGTCGCGGCACTTTCGCCAGCCACAAGCGCGGTGCCGCCGGGAAAGCGGACGTCGATGCTGCCATCGATAGCAGGGGTGGAGCGAACCGCGACCAACCCGTGAAGTTCGTCGAGCAAGGCATCGCGATGGTCGGCGATCGTCGCAGCCTCTGCGGTTTCCGACGCGGCCTGGCGAGCTTGGGCGTTCGTGCTCGCGATGCTGCGGGCCAGAGCGGTGATCCGCGCTGCCAATGTACCGATTGCTGCGGTCACGCCGTCGCGCTGTTCGGCGAGTTTGAGCGCGGCGACCCGGAACCGCCCGGCCAAACTGTCGGCAGCTGCCAGAAACGCGGTCCGGGGTGCAAGCGCCCCCGGATCGGCGGCAACGGCCGAGCCGGCATCGAACAACGCCCCGATCCCGGCCCCGATGCTGGCGTCGCCAACAGGGAACGCTGCCTCCAAGGGTTTGAGCCAGAGTTGCAGCGATGCGAAGCGGCCCGCTTCGCCCGACGCGGTACGCGCTTCGTCGTTTCGGAACGGGTCGCTGATCCGGCGGACTCCAGCGATATCGACGCCCCCGCCTGCCGACAACGACCGGCTGAGCGGTGTCATCGCAGCACCAGCCTGCCCGCTTGTCTGCACCAATGCGCGACGCGCATAGCCAGGGGTGGATGCATTGGAAACGTTGCCCCCGGCAACGTCGAGGGCGGCCCGCGCCGCACGCAGTCCCGAGGTCCCAATGCCAAGGAGATCTGCGCTCATTTCACGAGCGCCGTGATCTGCTTGCCAAAGCCTGGAAATCCGCGTTTGGCAATGGCGTCTGCAACGGTTGAATCCTGCATATCGCGAAAACTTGCGCCGCTGCTGCCATCAAGAATTCCGCTCCCAAGCGAGGCCTCCCGCATGGATTTGAGCATCATCCGGACAAAGATCGCCTCGAACCCCGCCGAGACCGTGTCCAGAGCGGCTGTAGCCGGACGCGCCGTCGTCGGGGTCGGGGCCACGATCACAGGATGATCAACTCGGCCCGGAGGGCACCGGCCAGCTTGAGAGCCTCCAATATGGCGACCAGGTCACCGGGGGAGGCCCCAACGCGATTCACGGCTTTTACGATATCATCGAGCGCGGCACCGGGCGCAAAGGCGAACATTTTGGCCTGGTCCTCCCGGATGGCAACATCGCTGTTCGGAGTGACTATGGTTTCGCCGCGTCCAAATGGAGCAGGTTGGCTAACCTGATATTGCTCGCCGACTTTGACGGTCAGGTTGCCGTGGCTGACAGCCGCCGGCGTGATCCGGACGTTGCCGTTGATCACCACGGTCCCGGTTCGCGCATTGACCACGACGCGGGCCGACGCCGCAACAGGTTTGACCTCGATCGCTTCGATCATACTGATCAGCGCGACGCGGGTTGACGCTCCAACGGGCGCTGATACCCGGATTGACGTTGCATCGAGCGGCGCGGAAACCCCGGTGCCAAAGCGCGCATTGATCGCCTCTGCCACACGTTCGGAGGTTCCGAAATCCGGTTCTCGTAAGTTGAGCACCAGCGCAGGGGCGGTCGCAAACGCGCTCTCGACTTCCCGTTCGACACTGGCACCGCCCGGGATGCGTCCGGTCGATGGGACGTTGACGACAATTTTCGAGCCGTCGGCCCCCTCGGCACCAAATCCGCCGACCACCAGCGATCCCTGCGCCATCGCATAGATTGCTCCATCAGCGCCGTGCAGCGGAGTGAGCAACAGGCTGCCGCCCCGCAGCGATTTGGCCTTGCCGATAGCTGACACCGTGACATCGACGCGCTGCCCCGGCTTCGCAAAGGGCGGCAGGTCGGCGGTCAGCATGACCGCCGCAGTGTTCTTCAGGCCGGGGGCCGTTCCGGCTGGCAGCGTGAGCCCCAGACGTTGGGCAGCATTGCGCACGGCGAGGGCAGAATATTCGAGATTGTCGTCACCTGTGCCGTTCAACCCGACCACGACGCCGTAGCCGATGAGTTGGTTCGACCGGACGCCTGCAAAGGTCGCGATGTCCTTGATGCGTTCGGCACTCGCGGGAGCCGCCAACAGGACAAGGGCAAGCAGCCAGCGCATCAGAAGGGCGACAGTGCGCCAAACAGGCGCGCGAGCCAGCCCTGGCGGCTTTGGGCGGCGATTTCCCCGGTCCCACGGTAGGCGATGCGGGCGTCCGCGAGCCGTGTCGACGCGATACGATTGTCCGAGCCAATATCCTCTGAGCGGACGAGGCCGCTGAGTTCGATATATTCCTCGCCGCGATTGAGACCGATTAACTTGCGACCGCGCACCAGAAATATGCCGCCAGGGCGCAATTGGACAACGGTGACGGTGATTTCGCCATCGAGGCGGTTGGCCTGCGCCGCGCTGCCGCTGCCCTTGAACGATTGGCTGGCCCCGCCGCTCGCCAGTCCGTTCGGTACAAAGCTGAATGGCGGAGATGTTGGCAATGTCAGGGCGGTATTGCTGTTGCGGCTGGTGTCGGCCGTTGCGGACTTCGACGCTTGAGTCCGTTCGGCCAGGACAACCGTCAGCAGGTCGCCAACTCGGCGGGCGCGGCTATCTTCGGTCAGCGCAGCGTAGGAGTCCGCCCGGAAAATGGCACCTGATGTCGGCGATTGCTCAAGCATGGGCAAGGGCAGGGGTGCCTCGGCCCATTTCGGGCTTGCGTCGGCCGGTGCCACCCCAAGCCCAACCAGGAGCAGGCTAAAGATTCTGCGTCGCATAGCGCATCATCCCATCGACAGCCGTGATGACTTTGGAGTTGACCTCATAGGCCCGTTGCGTCTGGATCATCTCGACCAGCTCTTCGACGACATTGACATTCGATGCCTCGAGCGTGCCCTGCACCAATCGTCCGCGACCATCTACGCCGGGTGCGCCGACAACTGCAGTTCCACTGGCCGTGGATTCCTCAAACAGGTTGCCAGACTGCGGGGCGAGACCTGCTGCATTGGGAAAATCAGCGACCTGGATAGTGCCCAGTTCGGTCGCTGTCGCGGTGCCGGGCAGGACGGCGCTGACCGTACCATCGGTGGCAATGGTCAGCCCGGTGGCACCCGGTGGGATCGAGATCGCCGGAGAGAGGGCATAGCCGGAGGTCGTGACGAGTTTTCCCTCCGCCGACAGTTTGAAACTACCGTCTCTAGTGTAGGCGATCTGCCCATCGGGACGTTCAATCTGGAAGAAGCCGGGACCATCGAGCGCGATGTCCAAGCCATTCCCAGTTGTGGTCAGCGGACCCTGCGTATGCATCCGCGCGGTGCCGGCAACCCGCACGCCGGTACCAAGACTGAGGCCAGTCGGGGAGTCGGTGGTCTGGCTGGTGGCGGCGCCTGCGGGGCGGATATTTTGATAAAGTAGTGTCTCGAAATCTGCCCGGTCACGCTTGAAACCAGTGGTGTTTACGTTTGCAAGGTTGTTCGAGATTACCCGCATCCGCATGTCCTGCGCATCAAGGCCGGTCCGGGCAACATAAAGGGCAGAGGTCATCGCCTATCGCTCCACGCGCATGAGGGCAGCACTGCTCTGGTCAAGGTCACGCGCACCCGTGATCATCCGGACCTGCAATTCGTAACTCCGGGCCCGCTCCATCAGGTCGACCATCTCGGCGACCGGGTTGACGTTCGACTGTTCGAGGTGGCCCGAGACAAGCCGGACCGACGTGTCGGCGGGGAGGGCTTCGCCGGGGTAAAGCAGCCCGTCCCCGCCGCGTCGCAACACCCCTGGGGCAGGGGTTGCGAATTGCAGCCGGCCAGCAAGGGTCCGCGCTGTGGCGGTGACTCCTGGCGGTTGAAAACTGACCGATCCATCCGCGCTGATTTCGGGGTGCGCGGCGCCGGGTGGCAATTTGATTGGTGATCCGCCCTCGCCGAGCGCCATGTGGCCGTCACCGGTCTGCAAAATCCCATCGGCACCCGGGCGCAGGTCGCCGCGCCTGGTGTAGGCTGTCGAACCATCACCGGCTCGGATCGCCAGCCACCCGGTGCCCGCGACCGCGATATCAAGCGGATTGCCCGTCACGATGAGCGCACCGGCCTGACTGCTGACCGCTTCGACACTGTCAGTGGCCTCAGCGCGGCTCGACAGCATTGACCCACCGAGAAAGCGTGTGGCGAAATCCGCATCATCGCGGCGAAAGCCGATCGTGGCGGCGTTGGCTACGTTGTTCGCCGTGACGCGCTGCGCTTCCATGGTGGCGCGAAGGCCCGACAGGGTGGTGTGTATCAGGCGATCCATCAGCTGCGCAGCCCGATGATGGCCTGGATCATCGTGTTGCCGGTTTCGATCGCCTTGGCATTGGCCTGGAAGTTGCGCTGCGCGGTGATGAGACCGACAAGCTCTTCGGTGATATCGACGTTGGAGCGTTCGAGTGAGCCCGAGAGGATGGTCCCGAAGCCGCCAATCCCGGCCTCCCCGACCTGCGGTTCGCCGCTGGCCCCGGTGACACCGTACAGCGCCCCGCCGATCTGTCGCAAGCCAACCGGACTGGCGAAGCTGACCAGCGCAATCTTGCCGAGCGCCACGACCTGACCGTTGGTGAAGCTTGCCTTGACCAGCCCGCCGGTGTTGACGCTGACGCTGTCGAGGCGACCCGAGGCAAAGCCATCCTGGGTCGCCGACAATATGTTGAACGGATCCGCCAGCTGACTGGTCGCGGGGCGGTGGTTGACGGTGAACACTTGCGGGTTGCCGCCAGCGACAGGCGTGAACGGGGCGAACGCGATTGCTGACAAAGGCGAGGTCAGCCGACCGCTGTTGTCAAAGGTCAGACTGAGCGTGCTCCCCGATGCCGGAGCAACTTCACTATCTCCCACGAGGATGTGCACGTCCCAGAGGCTGGTCGGCGCGCCCGTCGTCGCCGCCTGCGTGCGGACATAATAGACCGTCGCGACCAACGGATTTCCCAGCGCGTCAAAAATCGTGGTCGACGTCGACGCATTGAAGGTTGTCGGATCATTCCGGTCAAACCGGTACGGCGAGGCGGCACTGAAGCGCGGACTCGATGGGATCACCTCGGCTGTTGACGGGAGGTTCAGCACTAGGTCAATTTTGGTGGTCGGGCGCGGCGACCCGGAGCTGGCGGGAAGTTGCAGGCTGCGCAGGGCATCAACGCCGCCAGATGTCACCTGACCGTCGGCGTTGACGGGCAGAATCTGGACGTGCTGCCCCTCGCTATCGACGACGAACCGTTGCGGATCGACGGCGAAGGCCCCGGCTCGGGTAAAGCGGATTTCATTGCTCGGTGGCTTGGGACGGACCGCAAAGAACCCTTGGCCGGTGACCGCCATGTCGAGGGTGTTTAGGCTGGATTGCAGTGCGCCCTGGGTGAACTGCTGTGCAATCGCCTTGACGGTGGTTCCCGCCCCGACAACGCGCTTCGGGTCCTGGAACGGCGAGGTCGCAATGATGTCGCCAAACTCGACGCGCCCGCGCTTGAACCCGACGGTACCGGTGTTGGCGATGTTGTTGGAAATGGTCGTCAGCTCGGCCTGCGCACCGTTGAGCCCGGTCAATGACGTGAACAGCGACATGCTAGCCTCTGACTTTCTGGGCAGCGATCAGCGCGTCGAGCTTGTCGCCAAGCGCCTTCACATTGACGTTGAGATCAGCGATGCCGCTCACGGTTGAGAATTGCGCCAGCTGGGCCACGAACTGCGCATTGTCGACTGGAGCGGTCGGGTCCTGATTTTTGAGCTGTTGGGTGAGCAGGCGCAAGAAGTCGGTCTGGTTGACGGTCTGGCGCGCGACAGGTGGCGTCGCCGGGCGCGCAGCCGGGATCCCGGCGGGGAGCGGGATACTCATTGGCCGAGCCGCAGCGTATCAAGCATCAGGGTCTTTGCGGCACCCAGCAGTTCGACATTGTTCTGATACTGCCGGGTCGCCTCGACCATTTCGACCAGCTCTGCTGTCTCGTCGACATTCGAATCCCAGACATGGCCGTTCTGGTCGGCGAGCGGGTTGCTCGGGTCGCTGCGCATCGCCGGTGGCGGCCCGGCGCTGACCACCGAGGTTACCCTGACCGTCGCGCGATCCGCAGCGTCATAGACAGTCTCAAACACTGGCTTCAACGAGCGGAAGGCCCCGTCAGCAGTTGCCGACACCGAACCGGCATTGGCGAGGTTGCTGGCGGTGGTATTTAACCGGACCAGCTGGGCCGACATGGCCCGCCCGGCGATGTCAAACAACGATAGGGCGCTCACGCTCATTCCCCTTTGATTGCGGTCATCAGCGTGCTGATCCGGCCGCCAAGGAAGGCCAGCGTGGCCTGATATGCGACGGCATTTTCAGCAAATTCGGTTTGCTCGGTCGCCAGCTCGACGGTGTTGCCGTCTGCCGACGCCTGGACCGGAACCCGGTAGAGGGGCGTAGCGGTGCTGCCTTGCGATGCGGCCTCCAGGGCCGCCGCAAAATCCAGGTCGCGTGCCTTGTAATTGGGGGTCGCGGCATTGGCGATGTTGGAGGCGATCAGGTCCAGCCGCTGCGACCGCAGCCGGAGCGCGTCCGCATGAATGCCCAAATAACTGTCGAGACTCTGCATCGGATGGCTCCCTTCCCAAACGGCACATTCGCAAACGTCGTGCCAGATGGTCGTTACCTATGGAGCCAGCGAACCGGACGCGGGGCAGGCGGCAGACCTGCGCCGGACGACGGCAGCGCGTTGCCGGTCGCAAGCTGGCACGGGCCTTGCGGGGCGAACCGTGCGAACATCAGGAGCGCGACATGAACTATCTTTTGGCCATCGCCATGCTGACTATGCCGGGGGCGGCGCAGGCGGGGCTGTGTGCCGCGCGCGACCTGCCCGCCGGGCAGCGACTGGCAGCATCGGATGTTGCCGAGGGGCCGTGCGCGGGCGACCTGGTGACCACCGATGCCGTGATCGGGCAAACCCTGGTCCGAGCCGTGCAACACGGCGTCGGCTTGCGGAGATCGTTGCTGATCCCCGTATTTGCCGTCAAACGCGGGCAGAGGGTGGTATTCACTGAGGATGGTGCGGGTTTTATCGTGAGTGGCTTTGGAACTGCTCTCGCCGATGGCCGGACAGGATCTGTGATCGCGGTGGATTGTGGTGACCGGAAGAATCCGCGCCGGGTCTTCCTGGACGGTGATGGGCGTGGTCGAATTGTCGATTAAAGAAATCCCGGCCGCTGCCGTTCTGATGCGGCGTAGGTTTCACAAGGGATATTGAGATGGTGGACGGTGTGTCGAGGCAGGGATTCAATGGCGCGCTTCCATCGCTAGTTCGGTGCGGCAAAGCGGTCGATTCCGCTCGCGCCGAGGAAGCCGGACAGATTGGGATTGCAAAGATCGCTCAGGTTTCGGTCAGTCGTGTTGAGGCCGGGTTGCCGCCGGTGGATACGGCGCGAGTATCGGCGATCCGGGCGGAGTTGGCAGCGGGCACTTACCGGGTCGAGGCGGGGCGC
>JAYVLC010000140.1:0-7188 GCA_043759675.1 Sphingosinicellaceae bacterium | reverse complement strand
CGGTTCGGTGACCGGCATCCCGGCCCCAATCGCAGCTGCCATCGGCTCCTGGATGAGATAGACTTGGCTAGCGCCGGCATTTGATGCAGCGTCGCGAATGGCGCGCTTCTCGACCGAGGTCGAACCCGACGGTACGCAGATCACGATTTCGGGGAAGCGCGGCAGTTTGGATGTGTGCACTTTCTTGATGAAATAATTGATCATCTGCTCGGCCACCGTGATGTCGGCGATGACGCCGTCACGCAAAGGGCGGATGACTTCAACATTACCGGGCGTCCGACCCATCATCAGCTTGGCATCGCTGCCAACGGCCTTGACCGTTTTACGCCCATTGATTGTCTCGATCGCGACCACCGACGGCTCGTTGAGCACGATGCCGCGCCCGCGCACATAGACAAGGGTGTTAGCCGTCCCGAGATCAATCGCCATGTCCTGGCTGAGGAAGGAAAACATCCGGCTGAAAATCGACATTTATGAGGTCCCGCAAATGGCAGAAGGCGCGCGCTGCGCGTGTAGCAGCACAGGTGGCCACCGCAAGCCCCGCCCAATGCTTTCACCATGGACAAGGTGCAGGGAACGGCCAAGCGAAAACTGACTGACCGGCAGAGGGTGTAGCAGTCGTCCGCCCAGCCGTGTAGGAAAGCGCATGCCGATCCGCCGCCTGCCCGACCAGCTCGTCAACCAGATTGCCGCGGGCGAAGTCGTCGAACGACCTGCCAGCGCGTTGAAGGAATTGGTTGAGAACGCGCTCGATGCCGGCGCAACCCGCATCCGGATCGAATTATCGGCCGGCGGCGTCGAGTTGGTCGAGGTCATTGATGACGGTTGCGGGATGGGAGCAGCGGAATTGCGGCTCGCACTTGAACGCCATGCAACGTCGAAATTGCCGGACGGCGACCTGTCCGCCATCTCGACACTTGGCTTTCGCGGCGAGGCACTGCCCTCCATCGCCAGCGTCGCGAAATTGACGCTCGCCAGCCGCAGTGGTGCAGAGGATGGCTGGCGCATCATCGTCGACAACGGCCGCGTGCTGGAGGATGGTCCCGCCGCGGTTCCACAAGGTACGCGGGTCAGCGTCGAAGGTTTGTTTTCCCGCATCCCGGCCCGCCGCAAATTCCTGAAGTCGGAGCGCTCGGAATTGTCCGCCTGCGTTGACGTCGTGCGGCGCCTTGCGATGGCGCACGCCGATGTCGGGTTTGAGCTGCGCCATGACGGACGCCGCCTGCTTGCTTGCGATGCGAGCGGATCGATGCTGGAAAGCTCCCGGATTGCCCGGCTGGCAGCGCTGCTGGGGCTTGAGTTCACCGACAATAGCGCGCCCGTCGACCTTGACCGGGAAGGGTTGCGGCTGGGCGGATTGGCTGGCCTTCCAACCTACAACCGCGGCGTGTCCGATCACCAGTTCCTGTTCGTGAATGGGCGGCCAGTGCGCGACCGGCTGCTGGTCGGAGCTGTGCGCGGGGCCTATCAGGATCTGCTCGCCCGGGATCGTCACCCCATCGTCGCGCTGTTTCTGGATGTTCCGCATGATTTCGTCGATGTGAATGTCCACCCGGCGAAGACCGAGGTGCGCTTCCGCGATGCGGCGCTGGTCCGCGGCATGATCGTGTCTGGCCTGCGTCGGGCGCTCGATGCAGCGGGGCACCGTGCCTCCACCACCGTTGCTGCGGCCACGATCGCAGCGCTTCGCCCCGAAACCGGCGCGACAGTTGCATCGCCCGGCCTGTCCGAACGCCGCCTCGATTTTGCAGCCCCGCCATCGGCCCGTGCGACCGACCCATGGGTCCCCGTACCCGTCACGCAGCCAGAGTACCCGCTCGGGGTCGCGCGCGGGCAGGTCCACGCAACCTATATCGTCGCCGAGGCCACTGACGGCCTCGTCATCGTCGACCAACATGCCGCGCACGAGCGGCTCGTCCTCGAACGGATGCGCGCAGCCCTTGCAGCTGGCGGGGTCGGGAGCCAGGCACTGCTACTGCCCGAAGTGGTCGAACTCGATGAAATCGCTGCTGACCGCATCGCCGAGCGTGCCGCCGAGTTGGCGGAATGGGGCCTTGAGCTCGAACGCTTTGGCCCGCGCGCGATTCTGGTCCGCGCCACGCCGGCCCTGCTCGGCCGCACCGATGCGCAAGGCTTGATCCGCGACCTTGCCGACGACCTTGCCGCGTTTGACAGCGCGCTCAGCCTGAAGGAGCGGATTGAGGCGGTTTGCGCGACGATGGCCTGTCACGGGTCGGTCAGGGCAGGGCGGTCACTTTCAGGTGCCGAAATGAACGCGCTGCTGCGCGAAATGGAAGCGACCCCGCACAGCGGCCAGTGCAACCACGGTCGCCCAACCTATGTGAAGCTCGCAAAAGCCGACATTGAGAAGTTGTTTGGACGCCGGTAATTGGTGGGCAAGTGTCGGGAAATTTTACAGTGTCGGTTGGGAAGCCGCGACGGGAATCTGGGAAACTATTAATAATCAATATCTTGGTGCCTTGGCGCGATCCTTGCATGCACGTTTAAAATATGCCGCCCTGTGGCGAACAACCCGGAGTTGAAGCCGTGCTGTCAAAGATGAAAATTGCTGCTGCCGCAATTCTGATGACCAGCGGCCTTGTCGCCGCCCCGGCGCTTGCCGACGTGATCTACAGCGACGATTTCAGCAGCTATGCGGGGACCCCGAGCGCGCAGCAGCAGACCGACACCGGCCTGAACATCGCATTGGACGGTGTGTTGTCGAATTGGAACTCGGCGGGGAGCAACGCAATCTTCGGGGTTGACCGAACTGGAGCGGGCGACTGGGCCGTGATGTTTTTGAATGATTCAATCGGGGGTACAAGCATCATTGAGCTGGCGCACGGCATTGCTGCGAACACGCTCGGCACCAATTATGTCGTCGCGTTCGAAGGGGCGCCGGCAAATTTTTCCAAGCGTGGAAGCGAAACGCAGGCCGGCGACGGCCTGATGTTCACGGTGCTCGACCAATTCAACGCGGTCATTTTCAGCTACCTCTACAACCCGGCCACATGGCCGGGGACGCCGGACAACCCGTTTAGCCCAGCCAGCTTCACTTATGCCGGCACCGGCAATGGTAACGTGACCTTCAGTATTTTTGGCGTTGGCAACAACGGGCATTTTGGCGGGGCAATCGACAATTTCAGCGTTGATGTCGCACCGGCGCCAGAGCCGGGTGCGCTTGCTTTGCTCGGTCTCGGCGCAGGCCTCATTGGGTTGTCGCGCCGCCGCCGCAAAGTTTGACCATTCTTCTTTTGTCTGACCTTAGCCCCTCTCTCTAGAGGCATCAAAACCCTTGCAATCTCTGGCTGTCACATAGATGTAATGTGCAGTTTGGTGGGGTAGTCGTTGATGTTGAGAACGTCCGTGCGCCGGGTCGGGGGGCCTGCGTCTCTTGTGGTGCTGCTGCTGATCGCGGTTCAGGTTCGCTTTGACGGTCCGCTCGCGGGCTGGACCGGCATCCCGCGCAACGGCCTGTGGCTGGCGCTTGGCGCTACCACCTGGTTTGCCGCCGCGTTCACCCTGACCCGCATCATCGACCTGCTGGTCTGGAGTCGGGTCGGCGGCGGTGTACCCGGTCGCAAGGCCCCGCGTCTGCTGGTGCAGATGACCAACATATTGATCTATTTTGCCACGATCATCGCGGTGATGACCAATGTGTTCGCCTTTTCGGTCACCGGCGTCGTCGCGACGTCCAGCGTGATGGGGCTTGTCATCGGATTTGCGGTTAAGAGTCTGATTTCTGACACCTTCTCCGGCATTGCGCTCAATCTCGACCGCGGGTTCCTGATCGGTGATTTCATCTCGATTCTCGGGCGGCCAGGCACAGCCAGGCTGATGGGCCAGGTGACTGAGATCAACTGGCGCAGTACCTATCTCGTCACGCCCGAGAATTCGATGCTGGTCATCCCCAACACGTTGATGAGCGAATCCATCGTCCTCAACATGTCGAAGCCCGAGGTTGCAGGCGAATTCGAGATGGTCGTAGCGCTCGATTTCGAGGTGCCAACGGAGCGCGCCCTGCGCATCCTTACCGCCGTCATCGAATCCGCTGCTGCGGAAAATCCGGCGATCTTCGACGTCAAGGCGCGGGTGTCGGAGGTCAATACCACCGGGGTCAATTACAAGATCAAATATATGCTCGATCCGTCGAAATTTGCGCCGGGCAAGGCCAAGCACCTGATCCTGCGTCAGCTCGTCCGGCACCTGACGATGACCGGCCTGACCGTCGCGCATCCCAAGCTCGACAATTGGACGCGGACCGATCTCGGCTTCGACGAAGAATTGGGCGACGCCAACAACCGCCAGCGGCTGCTGCGCCAGGTCGCGCTGTTCAAAGGCCTTGATGACACCGACCTAGCCGACCTCGCGGCCCGCATGACCGAGCGGCACTATGCCCCGGGCGCGAAGATCATCGCAGCGGCAGACCCCGGCCAGTCGATGTTTGTGATGAGCGAGGGGCTGGTCTCGGTACGCGTCCGGGCGCAGGACATGGATATCGACGTCGCGTCGCTTGCACCGGGTGATTTCTTTGGTGAAATGTCGCTGCTGACTGGGGAGCCGCGCAGTGCGTCTGTCGTCGCTGTCACCGAAGCGGTGGCGTTCGAAATCGACAAATATCATATCGAGCCGCTGCTCGACAGCAATCCGGCGGCAGGCGAATTGCTCAGCATGGCTGCCGCCGAGCGCCGGGTCGCCTCAGACGCGGCGCGCACCGCGATGCCACCGGAACAGATCGCGGCCGAACAGCGTTCGATGGCCGGGAAAATCCTTGCGAGCATGGGAAAATTCTTCGGCCGCCGCAGCAAGCCAGCGCTGGTGACGGAGCGGTCATGATGAGGGTCCCGCCGACAATTACGCTCCTGTCGATGCTGCTGCTCGGGGCGTGCGCCTATGCCGGGCCAGACTCGCTGCGCGCCACGCGCCCGGCCTATAATCAGGCGATTGCCCAGACCAATGATCAGGAATTGCTGCTCAATCTGGTGCGTATCCGCTACCGTGACACCACATATTTCACGAGCGTCGAGCGGATCGCCGCGACACTTGAGCTCAATCGGAGCCTCGGCAGCCAGGCCAGCATCGCCCGAACCTCCAGTACGGCGATCAGGGACACGATTGCCCGCAACCTGACGATTGGCCCAGCCTCTATCTCGCTCAATGAAAAGCCGACGATCTTCTATGCACCGCTGGAGGGGGAGAAGTTCGTCCGCCAGATGCTGACGCCGATGAACCCGGATTTGCTGCTGCTGCTGGTGCGGTCGGGTTGGTCAATCGACCGGGTGTTTTCCATCGGCGTATTGGAGATGAACGGCCTGAAAAATGCGCCGACCGCATCTGGCCCTGCGCCGTCGCGCGAGCCGGAGTTCCGCGACTTTGCTGAGGCTGTGCGCCTGCTGCGGGTGCTCCAGCGGGATAACCGGCTCGACCTGATCCGCAACGACAAGGGTGGCATCGAGCTGCGCTTCACCCGCGGGTCGGCGACGTCGGCTGAAGGCCTGCGCTTCAAGGAGCTGACCCATATCGCGCCAGATGCTGACAAGCTGCGGGTTGAGGCATCCGCTGATCCGTCCGACAACCATTCCATTGCCCTGACAACGCGCCCGGTGATGTCGGCGCTGCAATTCCTGTCGACCGGCGTTGAGGTTCCCCCCGCCGATATCACGGCAAGGCGGGTCCGCGTCACGACCCGCGCCGACGGCTCGCCGTTCGACTGGCAGGATATGCTGACGGGCCTGTTCCGGGTGCGCGAGTCGGCGACAGAGCCCGAGGACGCCAGCACCATGGTCCTCTATCGTGGCGCGTGGTTCTACATTCCCGACGACGATCTCGAATCAAAATCGACCTTCGTCCTGCTGACCCAGATCATCGCCCTCCACTCGGCCCCGCCGTCAACCACAGCGCCGATCAGCTATTCCATCGGGAAGTAGAGCGGGGAGAGGGTAACATGGACCGCAAATTCCGTTCTCGTTATTCCGCTGTAGCAATATCCTTGTACCTGCGCATTTTCGCCGCTACATAAATGAAGCTGTCGTTCGATCCAGCAAAGCGGTTGACGACTCTGGCGGCGCGGGGTCTCGACTTTCTCGACGCCCAGCAGGTGTTTGTTGGGGATCGACTGGAGATGGTCGATGACCGCTTCGACTATGGTGAGGAGCGGCTGCTGACGATCGGCCTGCTCGCGGGGCGCATGGTGGTCGTAATCTGGACGCGGCGGGGCGATGAGCGACGCATTATATCAATGAGGAAAGCCAATGACCGCGAGCAAGCCCTCTACACCGGAAAGCTGGGTCGATCCTGACGATGCTCCCGAGCTCGACGAACATTTCTTCCAGCACGCGGCGATCTACCACGGCGACAAGCTGATCCGCGCCGCCACCGACACCATGGCGCGCCGGGGCCGCCCGCCCAAGGGCGAACAGCCGAAGGTCAATCAGACCCTCCGCCTGTCGCCGGACGTGCTGGCGTTCTTCCGGGCGACTGGTGATGGGTGGCAGGCGCGGATTGACGACATATTGCGTGTCGAGATGAAACGAACCGGCTAGCCAGTTTTGACAGGCAGATTTGTTAGCGCTCGCGCAACCTCGGCATAAGCTCCACGAAATTGCACGGTACGTGGCGACTATCCAGCTGGCTTGCCAAAATCCCATCCCATCCGTCCTTCACCGCTCCGGTCGAGCCGGGGAGGGCGAACAGGTAGGTGCCGCGCGCTACGCCGGCTGTTGCGCGCGACTGGATAGTCGAGGTGCCGATGCTGGCGTAGCTGAGCCAGCGGAACAATTCGCCAAAGCCGGGAATGTCCTTTTCGCAAACTTGCGCGAAGGCTTCGGGTGTCACGTCGCGACCGGTTAGGCCGGTGCCGCCGGTGGTGAGGATGCAATCGACTGTCGGGTCGTTGATCCAGCGGTCAAGCTGCGCGGCGATTACATCCACATCGTCCCGCAGCAGGTTGCGCGCCGCGAGGGTGTGGCCAGCTGCCGTCAACCGCTCGACCAGTGTATCGCCCGAGCGGTCGTCTTCGGGCCCGCGTGTGTCGGACACGGTCAGGACGGCGATGCGCACCGGAATGAAAGCGCGGCTATCGTCAATTGGCATCGATCTTGGCCTTGAACATCAGGAGGTCGGCCCACGCCATTCGCTTGTCGGTGGGGCGGCGCAGCAGATAGGCCGGGTTGAAGGTTGGCAATGCGG
>JAYVLC010000139.1:0-1894 GCA_043759675.1 Sphingosinicellaceae bacterium | reverse complement strand
CGCATCAAAACGACGCGCAGAGCGGCACTGAAACGGTTTCCCGTCGCAGCGCGCGAACGTCTAGTTGCGGCCCTTGTTCAAGTCAACACGAGTGATACTGCGGTGCAGCAAATCCCGGGAGCCTTGCGCTCGGGCCCCCGCTGCGGCCTATACAGCAGCATGATCACGCCACCGCCACCGTCCGGACCGGGCAACTCGTTGTCGTTGAACGAGGTGATGCAGCTGCTTGCTGCGAGGAAGCTGCCGCCGGTCGACAAATGGCATCCCGAACACTGCGGCGACAGTGACATGCGGATCGGAGCGGACGGGACCTGGTTTCACCAGCGGACGCCGATAGGGCGACCGGCGATGGTCAAGCTGTTCTCCACTATCCTGCGCCGTGAGGCCGATGGGTCGCATGTCCTCGTGACGCCTGTTGAAAAGCTCAGCATCACCGTTGATGACGCCGCGTTTGTCGCCGTGGAATTGCAAAGCGAGGGTGCCGGGCGGGATCGACAATTGGGATTTCGCCTGAATGTTGAAGATTGGGTGATTGCCGGGCCGGACCATGCTCTGCGGATCGACATTGCAGCGGATGGCACGCCGCGCCCCTATCTCCATGTCCGCGGCGGGCTGGAGGCCCTGATCAATCGCCCGGTGTTCTATGAGCTTGTCGAGTTGGCACTGGCTGAGGGCGGAGATACATTCGGCCTGTGGAGCGATGGCGCGTTCTTTGCCATGGGAGCTGCTGCGTGACGCTGTCGGCGACCGACCCGCTGTTCGACGCGCTGCGCGCCGCCCTGTCGGGCGACTCGGGACTGGCGCTGCGCGGCGACTGGGATTTCACCGAGGGTCGGCTCCCTGGCACCAACCTGACACCGGCCGCCGTGCTGATTCCCATCGTGATGCGCCGGGCACCGACCGTTTTGCTGACCCTGAGATCTGACACGCTTCGCCGCCACGCCGGGCAGGTTGCTTTCCCCGGCGGGCGGATTGACCCTGAGGATGCAGGACCGGTCGCGGCAGCGCTGCGTGAAGCGCATGAAGAAGTCGCGCTCCACCCGTCCGATGTCGAGGTGCTGGGGGCAACCGACACCTATGAAACCGGGACGGGCTACAGCATTACGCCGGTGATTGGCCTGATCCCGCCCGAGCTGCCGCTGGTGGCGGCTGCGACCGAGGTGGCGGCGATGTTTGAGGTGCCACTGGCATTTTTGCTCGACCCGGCGAATCACCAGCGCCGCCAGACTGACTGGCAGGGGCGGTTGCGCAGCTATTACGAAATCAGCTGGGAGGCACACCGGATCTGGGGTGCGACTGCCGGGATAATCGTGAATTTGGCGCGGCGGATGCAGCAATGACGGGTTGGCTGGATGATCCTGGCGCACAGGCGGTTGTTGCTGCGCTCGGTGATGCGCAGACGACGCGGATCGTCGGCGGCGCGGTGCGCGACCGATTGCTCGGCATCGCGGTCTCCGATGTTGACCTGGCGACCCGCTTGCCGCCGGATGAGGTGGTTCGCCGGTTGGAATCCGCAGGGCTGAAAGCCGTACCGACCGGCCTTGCGCACGGGACGATCACCGCCGTCGCGCACGGGCGCCTGTTTGAGGTTACCACGCTGCGCCGGGATGCGGCCACCGACGGCCGCCACGCCGTTGTGGCATTTACCGATGATTGGCGCGTCGATGCCGGCCGCCGCGATTTCACGATCAACGCGCTTTATGTCGACCCGGCGACAGGCGAAGTTTTTGATTATTTCGGCGGTTTGGCGGACATCGCCTCAGCCACGGTCCGCTTCATTGGCGACCCGCTGTTACGGATTGCCGAGGATCATCTGCGCATCCTGCGGTTCTTTCGGTTTCATGCTCGATTTGGTGCCGGTGCGCCGGACGCCGCCGGGCTGGCCGCTTCCACG